>JAAZMQ010000323.1 GCA_012798745.1 Bacteroidales bacterium | reverse complement strand
GACTGATTTTTCTTTACAATTCAGGACAGATAGATGAAGATCTTTTCAATAAGATCAAAGGGTATTACAAACCGTTGGAAACGCTTTTTGTTTTTGGGACGAATGCTTCTAATTTGAGAGAAATTGTAGCAACACTTAAAGCAGAAAAAAAAGATGAGAGCATAGGATATTTGTTTGATATAAATCCTGAGATTGACAAGAAAAAAATGGAGCTGCTAATACCGGTTTACAAAGACTCGATAGAAATAATTGCCAATCAAAAAGAACCTCAAAAATTTGAAATAAACGAGAATGATTATCGATTGGTGAAAAATTATTTTAACCTGATCGGTGATAAAATTGCAGCGATAAAATTCAATCCTTCCATAACCGTTTTGCGAAAAATGAAAGATGCTTTCAATGGGCAATGTATGCGATATTTTCTTTTTAATGACACTACATCCATTAATAATCCTGAGTTGTTGTTGAAGAAGATTTTTTATCATTTCGATCAAACTTTAAAAGAATTCGAAAAATTTAAGACTCTGGAAAACGAAATTATTCACTTTAAACACATTTCCGTCGGTTTAGATCATGTCGAGAAACTGGAAGAAGTGATTCAAAAGGTGAAGAATTATCCTTATAAAGAGGCAGAGATACAAAAATTGAAAGAGGAGTTTGGAAAAGATAAAGACTTGGATAAATATACTTCTCAAATTGAAAATTTGAACAAAAACTTTATAACAGAGGAAAAATTGAGCTGTTGGGGCGATCAATTAGAAATAAAATACTTGCAAAATCATTATTATATTCCGGTAATATTGTCGGAGAGTGAAAAAATTGATTATATCAATCATATTATCAAGGTACCGGGTGAGGTGAGATTTATTGAACAACTCGAAAAGTATCTTGATAATCCCGACAATGTGTTTAATCAATTTGATTGGTGGATGTTTTCAAAGATTGATGAAACGCTGGATGAAGTATATATTCCGTATTACAATCCGGCATTGAATAAAATAGCAAAGTTTAAACCTGATTTTATTTTCTGGTTGAATAGAGGGAGCCGCTACCTGATCTTATTTGTGGATCCCAAAGGTACGGCTTATACTTCTTACCAACACAAAGTGGAGGGTTACAAAAACATGTTTAAAGATAAAGTTTTCCGTTGCGGGGAATATGAAATTTCAGTGTTTTTGCAGCTTTATACAAAAAATATAGCCGATGTAGGGGAAGAATACCGGGAATATTGGTTTGATAACTTCACTGAAGTTGCTAAAAAAATCAACTTGTAAGGATTCTTTGCAAGTTCGATGCTTCAAGCTTTCGGAAATTTCGACCGCTAAACATGCTACAATTTTTACCACCAAGTTTTGTATTTGTGTTACCGAACGATTCGCCGGAATTTTTGTTCCTTTTTGGGGAAATCGGGAAGATCAGGAAAATCAAGAAATCAGGAGAAAAAGGGAAAAGGGTGAAAGGGAGAAAGAAGATTGAAAACGGTCAAGTGAAAAGAACAAAGAAAAATTGAATGGGGGAATATTGAATATTTTGGAAATACATCCGAAAATCACTACCTTTGAGCGTTTTTAAGCGGGTAAAATATTACGTAGAAAAGCTTAGCGAGGAATATAAATGAGTATGTCTTCTGACGAAATTTTTGATGACGATTTAGATACAACTGCTAAAATACCGACGCGATTGGGCGACGATGCACCCATGAATCTTTCGAAAATGTACCAGACGTGGTTTCTGGATTACGCTTCGTACGTAATCCTGGAACGTGCCGTACCACATATCGTAGATGGACTGAAGCCGGTTCAGCGCCGCATCCTGCATGCCATGAAACGCATGGACGACGGTCGATACAACAAGGTGGCCAATATCATTGGTGCCACAATGCAATATCATCCCCACGGCGATGCTTCCATTGGCGATGCTCTTGTGCAGTTGGGGCAGAAAGGGTTGCTCATCGATTGTCAAGGTAATTGGGGAAATATTTTGACGGGCGACGGTGCTGCTGCACCACGTTATATCGAGGCGCGTCTTTCGAAATTTGCCCTCGAAGTGCTTTTCAATCCTAAAACCACAGAATGGAAACCGTCGTACGACGGGCGCAACAAGGAGCCGGTTACGCTGCCGGTGAAGTTTCCGTTGTTGCTGGCTCAGGGCGTTGAAGGGATTGCGGTGGGCCTTTCGTCAAAAATTCTGCCACACAATTTTAACGAAATCTGCGATGCGGCAGTGGCGTATCTCGAAGGTAGAGAATTTAAACTGTATCCCGATTTTCAAACCGGGGGCAGCATCGATGTTGAGCATTATAACGATGGCGAGCGCGGCGGATCGGTGAAAGTGAGAGCTGCCATTTCGAAGCTCGACAACAAAACGCTCGTCATTAAAGATATTCCTTACGGAAAAACCACATCTACCGTGGTAGATTCCATTCTTAAGGCTAACGACAAGGGCAAAATCAAAATAAAAAAGGTGGACGATATCACGGCCGAAAACGTGGAGATTCAGGTGCAGCTTGCTCCGGGTGTGTCGTCAGACAAAACCATCGATGCGCTTTATGCGTTCACCGATTGCGAAATCACCATTTCTCCCAACTGCTGCGTTATCAAGGACGATAAGCCGCAGTTTCTCACGGTTAGCGATTTGTTGCGCGATTCGGTCGATCGTACCAAAGATCTTCTCCGTCAGGAATTGGAAATCGAAAAAGAAGAAAAGCTGGAAGCATTGCTTTTTGCTTCTCTCGAAAAGATTTTCATTCAAGAGCGAATTTATAAAGATAAGGAATTTGAGAATGCCGAGGACATGGATGCGGCTGTGCTTCACGTTGATAAACGACTCGAACCTTTTAAATCGCAGTTTCTTCGCAAAATCACCCGCGAAGATATTCTCCGCCTGATGGAAATAAAAATGGCGCGCATCCTTCGCTTCAACTCCGACAAGGCCGACGAAGTGATTGCCAAGCTGAATGAAGAAATTGCCGAAATTGACGATCACCTCCATCATTTGGTCGATTATACCATTGCTTGGTATCGGATGATCAAAGAGAAGTACGGCAAAAATTTTCCCCGCAAAACCACCATTCGCTGTTTCGAAAACATTGAGGCGGTGAAAGTGGCCGTTGCAAACGAAAAACTGTATGTAAACCGCGAGGAAGGATTCATTGGAACGACGTTGAAAAAAGATGAATTTGTCTGCGAGTGTTCCGACATCGACGACGTAATCGTTTTCTTTAAGG
>JAAZMQ010000038.1 GCA_012798745.1 Bacteroidales bacterium | reverse complement strand
GTGCCGTATAATTGACTATCATAACGCCAAAGAAGATGGTCAGAAATCGCTTTGCGTTATTTTGCTTTGCTTCGGGCAGTAAAACAATGAACCAGAACAGGTTAACAAAAACCGGCATTATGGAGAAGAAGCTGTAGAGCATGCAAAGCGAATTTCTAGGATTATGTTTTCAAATCTATAAATTTTTCATGAAATAAAAGACAAAAATTTAGTTATTATTGCAAATATTATTGTTAAATAACATTAAACATAACCTTTTATCGAGTGCTGTTTTAGCGACCTTGTATCGCGACGATAGATTTTTACGAATTGAGAATTTGTTTTTATCATTTGAGAACGATTTATGGTTGATTGTTTGTTAATTATGTGTGAATTTTGAAGTAAAATTTGAAATAAAAAAATGAAGCCGATTCATTTTTTAATGGAAAATCAATGAAGCGCACAAATCAGTCATATGCTTTCGCACAAATAGTAAGGCATTCGGTTGTCTTATTTATGGTTACGCTTTTCGGAGTGGGGGGATTTTCATGTAGTGGGGGAAGATTACGTACAAAAACACGGGATATTTCGGCTCAAAGAAAAGCCGTTGATTCGTTGCTTTCCGAAATCGGTAGCGATTCGTTTGCTCTACACAACTACATGAAAATTGCCATAACGAGCAACGATAAATATGCCCAAATGATGACGTCGCATCTGTTGGGTGATTTTTGTTTTGAAAATCATGATTATGAAAAAGCCATTGAAAATCACCGTAATGCGTTGCATATTGCCGAATTGCTCAACGACGGCCTCGCTATACTGAAAGCATGGAACGCGCTGGGAAGAGATTATGAGCAAATGGGTGAGTTGGACGATGCGGCCGATTATTACTTTAAAGTATTAAATAAGATAGACCAATTTAACAATCACAATAACAACGAAATACAAAAAGAAAAAGCAATCGCTTTGAACGGGTTGAGAACGGTTTTATGGAAACAAGACCCAGGCGATGAAAGCCAAATGGATCAGTTTGCCGAGATGTGGTTGGAGTACGAAAAAGAACAATATACAAAAGCCGAAAAGAAAAAACAAGACGGCGTCCGCATCCTATTAATTACTATAGGTATATTGTTTGGTTTAGTGATGATTATCTATTATGATTTTCGCGATCACAAGAAAAAAAATAAAGCAATTCTGAAGCACGAAGGCATGAAGTCCGATTATTGCCTGAACCTCTCGAATGAATTTAAAACGCCGGTGAGTGTCATTCGCGGACTTATTGATATACTGAAAAATAACATCGAAAAAGAAGATAAGAGCCGGGCGCTGATCAACCTGGATATCCTTTCCCGGGAATCGGAAAATTTGTTGTTTCATATCGACGAAATTCTTTCTGCTTTAGCCATCCGCCATTCTCCCAAACCCGCTAAGCAGATCCATGACGATATGGTGGTTTATGCCGGCTATTTATATGAATGTATGCGGGAATATGCCGAGGCAAGAAAAATCGACTTTATGTTCCGAAACGAGGTCCAATCGCTCATAATGGACTATTCGCCCGATTATATGCGAATTATCATTAATAATCTGTTGAGTGATGCTATCAATCGGTGCAGAGCGTACGACAAAATTGTGTTCTCTATCGCCAGCGACGATTCGCACGGAAAATGTATAATTACCATAGCAGATACGGGCGAATGTATTCCGGAAAAAGATTTACCGTATCTGTTTAGCGCATTCTTGCCCGAACAATCGGAAAAAGTTGAAGATAAGGTATATAATATCGAATTGTTTTTCACCAAACAATTGGTTGAGAAGTTGAATGGGCGGATTGAAGTGAAAAGCGCACCGCATAAAGGAACCGTTTTCACCGTTACTTTTCCCGTAACTCATCGTTTTGCTTCCGAAAGAGAAGAGCATGCTACAACCCCATTGTCTTATCATCTCGAGAACAATGCGGTTTCCTTCACTGGTGCAGGCGCGAGGGAAAACCGAAAAACAAACAAACCGGTTGTGCTGATGGTTGTGGATAACAACAATCGGATACACCGACTGGCTTCTGTATTGCAAAGCAAATATAATGTACGGACTGCAGAAAATGAAAAAGAAGCTCTTCGGGAAATTACGAATGTCATGCCCGACCTGATAATTGCCGAAGCACTTTCCCCGATAGTCAACGGATTTAAGTTGTGTAAAAAAATAAAAGAATCGGCCAATACCGGCCTTATCCCCGTAATTTTGATTACATCGAAATTGACAGCCGACGATCGTGCATATGGCAGCAGATGCGGAGCCGATGCTTTTCTTTCCGAGCCTTTCTCCGATGAAGAATTGTTTGCTGTGATAGAACAGTTGTTGAACGATAAGGAGCAAATCAGAGAAAACTGCACACAGATTATGGCCGATTCAAATCCTAATCATACAAAAGATGTGTCCAATCGGTCCGATAGGGAATTTTTGGAACGGGTTACCCATATTATTTACCGTGAGAGCGGTAAAACAGGCGATATTATTGCGTTGTTGGCTTCCGAAATGTGCCTGAGTCAATCGCAACTCAATCGGAGAATAAAAGCCGCCACAGGACTTACAACCAGCAATTATGTGCTGAAAGTGCGCTTGAACAAAGCAAAAAAACTGCTGATGAAATCGCAAAAACCCATCGGGGAGATTGCCATGGATTGCGGGTTTAACGATTTTGCCTATTTCTCGCGTTCCTTCAAAAAAGAATTCGGCATGACGCCCACATCGTTCCAACGCTTGCCGCATTGTAAGAACTGAGGCCAACTTGAAAATTGTTGCCAACATACCGGATAAACCGAAATCTACATGTGCCGAAATCAACATAAAGCAATACCGATATACACCAAAATCGACCTTTTCTTTCGTTTTAAAAAAAGGACATAGAATTCTGTATATCAACATATAAAAAAGTGTCTGTATCCCCCTTGTACTTTTGCTGTTTTTGTCTTTATTCTGCCTATTTTCGGGTTATTGTTTGAAGCTCATTTTTGATTTTTATTTTCCTGTTAATCAATGATATCTACACAAAAAATGCGCTTCTAGTTATAATTTAACCCATGTTAATGCCGATTAAAGACAAACCGTTGCTTTTTTAGGACAAACATTCCCCTTCTTTCCCATCTATTTTTGAGACAAAAACGGATAGAATCATGAAAAGATTTGCCATTAACATTGCATGTTTCCTCCTTTATTCTTCTTTCGCTTTTTCGCAGAGCGTAGGTATAAAAACAAATTTGCCGTATTGGGCAACG
>JAAZMQ010000322.1 GCA_012798745.1 Bacteroidales bacterium | reverse complement strand
TATCCCGCTTCACATGCGGCAAATCTGCAGGTTTACCTTATCCCAAACCCGGGGAATCCGGTGGTGTTGTTCCTGCCTTGGAGCGAACAAAGAGCGAAGAAGAAGCGAAGAAGAAGCATCAAGAAACCTGCAAATCGGTCCTAATCGTTGATAAAATCAGACTACAAGGTATGAGGGGTGTATTGTATAACCTCTGAATCTGTGAGTGGAATCTGTCCGGGACGGAATTTTAACCCACTTTGCAGCTAACTATCGTTAATTTGCTGAAAACCGGCAAATTGATTTTTTTTGAATTCCGATTTGTGTACTACAAATTTTCGTTTGACGAAGGGGTAGTTTCTATACTCTTACTAAAAATTACAAGATCGTGAAGCGTAGAATTGCCAGTTTTTAACTATAATTTAACACAATGGCTCGGAAAAGCTGCAACTTGGGTTAATATTAATAAATGCGAATAAAAAATATAATAAACATTTAATCAATAAAATAACCTTTTGAGAAAAAAGGGCCATTTTATATCATTTTTTTAATCAAATGTAAGGCATAAATTGACTGTTTACTTAATAGTTTTGGCTACAATTATAAATATTTAGTTTAACTAACACATTAGCTATAAAAAATTTCAATTATGATTTAGCTGTTTTTTCTGGATTTTGGGCATTTTGAGGGTTGATTTACTCTCGATGTACATTCTCGATATATAAATTTTCAAATAGTATTGTAAAATCGATTGCGTTAATTTGTCGCTCTGAACTCGTTCGGTGTAATTCCGGTTCTTTGCTTGAATAATCGGCTGAAATGTTGTGGATATTTAAAACCCAATTCGTAGGCTATCTCATTAATTGTTTTGTCGTGGTCGAATAATCGTATCTTAGCTACATCAATTATCTTAGACTGAATATATTCTTGTGCCGAAACGCCTGTTTCTTTTTTTATTAAATCTCCGAAATAATTTGCTGATAATTTGAGTTCGTCTGCACACCAAGCAACGGAAGGAAGACCGATTTTCGCCGGATTATCTGATGAGAAATAACGATTTAAAACGCTTTCGAAACGCTCTAAAATCCCTTTATTACTGTTATCTCTGGTAATAAACTGACGATCGTAAAAACGGGTACAATAGTCTAAGAAAAGCTCAATGTTAGATACAATTAAGTGTTTACTGTGTTTATCGATTGGATGTTGTAATTCATATTCAATTTTTGAGAAACAATCTAATATTATCTTTTTTTCCTGCTCAGACAAATGAAGAGCTTCATTCACTGCATAAGAAAAGAAATGGTAATTATGAATATTTCGACCAAGAGATGTACCAGAAAGTAAATCAGGATGAAAAACTAAAGCAAGTCCTTGTGGTTGGTAATATTCATCTCCGTATTGGCCGATGACTTGTCCCGGTGCAAGAAAAATCAATGTCCCCTCGTCGTAATCATAATTGCTCAAACCGTAACGTAAATCACCACATTTTATTTTTTTCAGAAAAACGGTATAAAAAGAGTATCGAAGTGGTCTGTTTTTTCTGGGATCAGCATTATCGAGATGAACGACACTCACCAAAGGATGAAGAGTTTCCTGATTATTAAATGCATTGTATTCTTTTATACTTTCAAAATTGATGATTGTATCCATGACTTGTAAAATTTATTACTGCAAAAATAGTAATTTATCTAACTTATTTATCAACAATAACTTTTAATCCGTAATTTTGGTAGTAAATCGGTAATTTGTATAATTTAATTCTCAAATATCGACCGTAATTTTGTAACATCAAAAAAATTCAAATAATATGAAAATTAAAAGTTTGAAAACGACTCTTTACATTGCACTTGTCTTTTTTATTTTTTCATCTGTGGAATGCAGTACAAGCAGATATGCTAATAAGGATAATGACTTAATTGTGATAAAAGAGCAGGGAAGCTTCACTGTAGGAGGAAGTGTATTAAAATCAGATGGGGTATTTAATCCAATTACTCGTGGACCGGAAGGGCAAACACTTCATGGAGATCATGCGTATATTGTCTATCAGATTCCGGCAAACGCTCGAAAACTCCCTTTAATTTTTTGGCATGGCTTTGGCCAGTCTTCAAAAACGTGGGGAACTACTCCCGATGGAAGAGACGGATTTCAAAATATTTTCTTACGTCGTGGTTTTGGTGTTTATCTCATCGAGCAACCCCGAAGAGGAAATGCCGGACGCTCAACCGTTGAGGCAAACATTAAACCTGTAACCGATGATCAAGAGTGGTTCGGAACTTTCAGGTTAGGTATTTGGCCTAATTATTTTGACGGTGTACAATTCGACAAAAGCGAAGAAACGCTGAATCAATTTTTACGTCAGATGACACCCAACATCGGCCCGTTTGATACGGAAGTTATAACCTCTTCAATATCGGAACTGTTCAATAAAATCGGAGCGGGGATATTAGTCACACATTCACAATCGGGTGGATTTGGTTGGTTAACAGCCATCCGAAATAATAACGTAAAAGCCATAGTTTCCTACGAACCGGGCAGTGGTTTTGTATTTCCAGAAGGAGAAGTTCCATCTGCAATTTCAAGTTCTGCGGGACCATTAACGGCAAATGAAATTTCAATGGACGAATTTATGAAACTTACCAAAATTCCGATCATCATTTATTATGGCGACTTTATCCCGGAACAGCCATCCGATGACCCGGGTACAGATGGGTGGCGTGCACGACTTGAAATGGCGAAAATTTGGAGAGACACGGTAAATAAATACGGTGGGGATGTCACTTTGGTTCATTTACCTGAAATAGGAATCAAAGGGAATACACACTTTCCATTTTCCGATTTAAATAATTTGGAAATTGCAGACTTAATGTCTGAATGGCTTAAAGATAAAGGATTAGACAAATAATATAAAACTATAGAAATGAAAAGAAAAATAACTTATTTATTTACAATTATGTTAGTTAGTGTGTCATCAGTTTTTGCACAAAGCAATACTGGAAACGCTTTCGGATTAGTTTATGAAGGAGCAATAAAAGAAAATTTACCAGGAAAAGTTAATATTCATCCTGTGAAATACAACCTCAACGGTAATGAAATTGCTGCAAATGTATATACCCCTGCCAACTATGACCCAGCAAAAAAATATCCGGCTATTACTGTTGCTCATCCAAACGGTGGAATCAAAGAACAGGTTGCCGGGTTGTATGCGCAACGTTTGGCAGAATTAGGTTATATTACGATCGCTGCAGACGCCACGTATCAGGGTGCAAGTGGAGGTGAGCCAAGACACACCGACAAACCTTTTTTCAGAACGGAAGATATTAGAGGAATGGCAGATTATATAATGACTTTTCCTGGAGTTGATGCTGAGAGATTAGGTGCTTTGGGAATTTGCGGTGGTGGTGGTTACACTCTTGAGACCGTAAAATCAGACAAAAGGTTCAAGGCCGTAGCAACATTAAGTATGTTTAATACCGGGGAAGTAAGGCGAAATGGGTTCCAAAATTCGCAGGTAAACACCATTCAGCAACGCCTTAAAGAAGCTTCCGAAGCACGTGCTCAAGAGGCTGCAGGTGGAGAAATTATCTATGCGGGAGTAGCAAGCGTAACTGATGAAGAAATTGCGAAAGTTAGCACCCTTTTCTACCGTCAGGGCTATGATTATTACTTTAGAACGCACGCTCATCCTAATTCAACATTTTTATACACAAAAAGCAGCCTTTTAGACTTAATGACATGGGATGTGAGGGACAATCTCGATCTTATTGATCAGCCACTGTTGATGATGGCAGGAAGCGTCGCGCAAACAAAATATATGACGGACGAAGCTTTTGAACAGGCAACTGGTACAAAAAATAAAGAGTTGTTCTTAATTCCCGGAGCAACCCATATTCAAACATACTACGTTCCTGAGTATGTAGATCAGGCAGTGGACAAACTCAAATCATTTTTTGGAAAATATTTATAAGAATAATATGAATAAAATTATGAAAGCTACTATAATCAGCTTATTTATAATAATTTTTGCAACGCAAGTTTCTTTTGCTCAAACATCTGATGCAGAAAAGGAAATTATTGACTTATCCAAACAGAAATGGGAATGGATGGCAGATAAAAATGTAGACGCGCTCAGCAAACTTTTTCACGCTAAAGCAGAATTTGTTCACATGGGTGGCGCATGGGGTACTGAAAGAGAACTTCAGATCATTGGAAGCGGTGGTATTTGGTACAAAAAAGTAGACATTCACGAAGTTTCAGTAAATATAATTGATAATACTGCTATATTGCTAAATAGAATCGACTTATTGGCCGTTGTCGGCGGAAACGAAGTTACAAATCCTTTTATGGTAACAGAAGTTTATATAAAACAAGCCGAAGGATGGAAATTAGGAGCATTGTCTTTTACACGCTTAATGACACCATCTGCACATTAAATATTGAAAATACTCAATAACAATTAATTGTTTAAACGACCGGAAAAAAACACAAATATAAATCATGAAAAAAATGAAAACAGTTATAAATTATTTTCTGTTGGTTATAGCCCTGTTTTTTGTTAGTATCAATAATGCTAACGCACAGGGGAAAGAATATGTACCAATGTTAAAACTGAACAATGGATTGGAAATGCCCCAGTTAGGGATTGGCACATTTGCTATCTCATACGAAGCTGCAAAGGCAGCATGTCTTGAAGCGTTTAAAAAAGGGTTCCGTCATGTGGATTGTGCAACTGCTTATCGTGTTGAGGGGGCTGTGGGTGAAGCAATGAAAGAAAGTGGTATTCCTCGTGAAGAATTTTTTATTACAAGCAAATTATGGGTTTCCGATTATGCAAATGGCAAAACCCTTGCATCAATTGACACAATACTGAAACGCTTTCAAATAGATTACATCGACTTGCTTTATATCCATCAACCCATTGGCGATTATATTAACGCTTGGAAAGAAATGGAAAAGGCAGTTGCATCGGGGAAGGTTCGCTCCTTAGGTATCAGTAATTTTGATGCCAGCAAGGAACGATTTCATTCAATTGTTGATAGCATGAAAATTAAACCTGTTGCCTTGCAGATAGAATGTCATCCTTATGCGCAGCGTAATGATATACGTGAGTGGGTTAAACCATACAACATATTTATCGAGTGCTGGTACCCATTGGGTCATGGAGACAAAGGGTTATTATCCGACCCGGTGATTAAAAAAATTGCTGATGCTCATGGTAAGAGTATTGCACAAATTATTCTCCGCTGGCATATTCAGGAGGGTTTCTCCGTAATTCCCGGGGCGACAAATCCTGTTCACATCAATGAGAATATCAATATTTTCGACTTTAAGTTGAGTGATGCAGAAATGGCAACAATGCGTTCTTTAAATAAGGACAAACGATTCTTTAATGTAACATTGCAACAGCTTGACAGCTGGGCAACTGGTAACTTCTAAAATTCTAAGCTATGAAAAAAATACTTCTTCATTTAGCAATATTTAGCTGTTTGGGTTTGCAGGCACAGCAAACAACCGAACCTGTAGTTCATACAGCCAGTGGCAAAGTTAAGGGGGTAACAGAAGGCGATGTTTCCATTTTCAAAGGTATTCCTTATGCAGCGCCGCCTACGGGTGAATTTCGCTGGCGTCCACCACAACCTGTTAAAGCGTGGGACGGTATACGAGATGCAACAAAATACGGTGCAAGTTGTGCACAAGCAGGGTGGCCCCGTGGTTCGGGTGCGATAGCCGAAGGTTCGTCGGAAGACTGTCTTTATTTGAATCTATGGGTACCCTCTGGAACTAAACCTGGTGCAAAATTGCCTGTTATGGTTTGGATACATGGTGGAGGATTTGTTGGGGGTAGTGGTATAATTAGCTCGGGAACTCAATTTGCCAAACAAGGAGTAATCCTGATGACATTCAACTATAGGCTTGGCAGACTTGGTCATTTTGCTTTTCCTGCATTGAGCGAAGAACATCCCGATGAACCCAAAGGCAGTTATGCTTATATGGATCAGATTGCAGCACTTAAATGGGTGCAGGAAAATATCGCTGCTTTTGGGGGTGACCCTGATAATGTTACGATATTTGGGCAATCAGCCGGTGGTGTATCGGTTCATTCACTTATGACGATACCGGCTGCAAGAGGCTTGTTTCATAAAGCAATTAGTCAATCAGGGGGCGGACGCGACGGGGTTCTTACCGGCAGACCAATTAATAAAGAAAATTCCGATGCCTTATATCCTGTTTCAGCAGAAACGATCGGGATAAATTTTGCCCGTAAACACGGAATTGAAGGTACAGACGCAGAAGCGCTTGCTAAGTTGCGTGCACTTAGCGTAGAGGAAATAGTGGATGGTGGACAGGAAAATGATGGAGAAAACGGACCTCGGATATATTCCGGCCCAATATTAGATGGCAAATTTGTTGTGACGACAGCAGAGAGTGCTTACAACGCAGGTCGATTTGCAAAAGTTCCGCTTATGATTGGTTCAAACAGCGCAGAGATTGGAGGTGAATTTGTAAATTCCAGTAAATCCAAAGAAGAACTTTTTTCCATGTTTGGGGAATTAAAAAATGAGGCAAAAGCTGCTTATGATCCAAACGGAGATAAGGATTTTGCCGAGATAATTACTTTATTCAATACCGATTGGGTATGGGGCGAACCCGCCAGATTTACAGCAAGAAAATTCGTTGCAAATGCGCAGCCAGTTTACATTTACCAATACGGATATGTTCCTCCTTCTATGAAAGAATGGATGAGGTTTGGCGCCGGACATGGTGCCGAAGTGCCGTTTGTATTCGGTAACGTAGTTAACAGAGACGGCTCTTCGGTAGATGCCGAAAGTGAAAAACTTGCAACCATCATGAATACTTATTGGGCTAATTTTGCCAAAACGGGCAATCCGAACAGTCAAGAACTTGCAAATTGGCCAATCTACAACGAAAAGGCAGATTGCATACTTGATATACAACCTGATGGAAATCTGGTTGGAAAATCCGACCCAAGAAAAGCTCGATTTAATGTTATTGAGAAAGCTTTTGAACATAGAGAACGCCTACAAACGCGTGGAGGTATTTAATCACGAATCTATTTAATTAAGAACTGCCAAATATGAAAAAAATAAAGATAAGACAAATAATCACTGGAGTATTATTGATCATTTTTTCCAATACAATTCAAGCTCAACATTTAAATAATGATTCTGCATTAAGTCCCGAGCAACAAAGTATTATAGCTATTTCAGCATTAACGGCAAAGGGCGATTTACCCGCATTGAAAACGGAACTAAATGTAGGCCTTGATGTAGGACTCACCATCAATCAAATTAAAGAAGCAATCGTTCACACATACGCTTACTGCGGTTTCCCGAGGAGCATCCGCGGTTTGCAAACTTTTATGGAAGTACTCGATGAGCGCAAGGCGAAAGGTATTAACGATATTGTGGGTGTTGAGGCGTCACAAATTACAGATGATCGTGATAAATTCGAAAGAGGAAAAGAGATATTGGGAAAACTCACAGGAGTTCCACAGGATGGTCTAAAAGCGGGTTATGCTGAATTCGCTCCAATAATTGAAGTATTTCTAAAAGAGCATCTCTTTGCTGATATTTTTGAACGCGATGTTCTTTCCTATGCTGAAAGAGAACTTGTGACAATCTCAGTAATATCTGCAATCGGTAATGCCGAATCTATGTTGCGTTCGCATTTAAAAATCTGTTTAAATGTAGACTTAACACCCGATCAATTGCACCAATTTATTGGAATTATAAAAAAGACAATTGGTGAAGAAGAAGCTAAAGCTGCAGAACAAGTTTTAAACGATGTATTGTCTGCATAACAAATAATGATAACATAAATAGCAATCTAAGACTTTATTAATTAGAAAAATAATTCATAATGAAAAAATTAATACTATTTACTTTAATAGCATTTGCTTTTTTTGGATGCAATGTAAATTTAAAAGAAAATCAAAAAGAAATATCAGCGGTAGATACTATACAAATTTTTCCAAGAGGAGAATTAATAACAGATGAAAATTTTAAAGGTAAGGCTTGGCTTAAGACACTGGTAACCGATAAAGAAACCTTTGACCTGACAGTTTCTAATGTTGAATTCGAATCGAGCGCGAGAAACAACTGGCATTCCCACCCTGGCGGACAAATTTTAATTGGGATAAAAGGTAATGGCTATTATCAGGAAAAGGGAAAACCAATTCAGTTAATTAAAGTTGGAGACGTTATAGAAATTCTTCCCAATGTTGTTCATTGGCATGGTGCGTCACCTGAAGGTACATTTGAACATCTTGCCATATCTGCTCAACAAAGTAAAGGTACTACTGTTTGGTTAGAGCCCGTAACAGATGAAGAATATAACAGCTTGTATTAGCCCGTAATAATCGAGTACATTAATTGTATTTAATTTTTTTTAGTACTTTTGTATCGGACAAGCTGATCCGATGGTGATATTTTATACCGAAGGATTAATTGAAGGGGTGTTGCTGTAAGTAATAGCCCCTTTAATCATTCCTTGATTGGGCAATTCATTTCTTCGAGGCATCGAGCCACTTGAAATGAGGACAAGCTGAACCTCAGGATCCTTATTACCCGATGGGATATCATTTTTTCCTTTTCGCCGGCTTTGTGCGTACTTTTCTCTGTATTCTACAGCAGAACAGTAATCTAATCTATGAAATATCCAATCTGTGTTGTAGTCTTTAATAAATCGATTAATACTGTTATAAGCTTCCTCGAAGGAAGAAAATGTTTCTGTTTACAGCACCTGTTCGTCCAATGTGCGATGGAACCGCTCTATTATCCCGTTGCATTGTGGAGAGCGTACAAATGCTTTGGACATCTCCAATCCCGGGAATTTCATTTCATTCGTAAAATCGGCTGAGTCATATTGTGACCCATGGTCGCTTCTTAATTGCAGCTTCATCCCTTTGCAAACATCCTTATCTATCGAACCGAAAGTCTTTCTTACGGCAGCTCTAACCGGCTCCATAGCTGCAAAACGATTGCCTTTTTTGGCTATATGCCATGAGATAATCTCCTCATTAAAATGATCGATCACACCAAAGAACCAATGCCACCCTAACCCGTCAATCCGGAACTTCTTGCCGTCAGTGGCCCACATTACATTGGGTGCATCCGTGATGATGATACCGTCATGTTCACGCTTATTGCTCTTTCCTGTCCTTCTGTTGGGGCTGAGCAGGTTGTTTTCCCGCATGATGCGGTTCACACGTGCCTTGCCCGCTACAAGAGCGTTTACTTCTCTTTTTTCCATCCGTTTCTTCACTTTCATATAACCTTCAGCGTTGAACCGGCTCTTCTTGATTTCAGTTTTAATCTCCCGTAAAACCTCTTCATCGGTGTGTTTGGGTTTTCTGCCGCGCTTGCCTGTTCGGGGTGTAGGGCTTTCATACCAGGTGCTGCTACTGTAACCCACTACTTTGAATATCAAACGTTTCGGATACGGCTTCCCTGTTAACGGATAATGTTCCTTTATCAGCATAGAGATCATTTCTTTCTTAGTTTTGCCGCTAATTCGTTCTTTTTTTTTGTGAGTTCAAGCTCCATCTGCAATTGCCCGATCTTGCGCTCGGCAGCACTGAGCTTTGAATCCTCCGGCTTACGCTTAAACCCCTCTGTACCACTCTCGATAAATTGGTCGCGCCAATGATTAATCTCGGCCAAAGTGACTCAGTATTCCCGGCTGATCAGCTCCGGATCCTCCCCTCGCAACAGGGATAAAACAATTTCAGCCTTGATCTTTGATGTGAAATTCTTTCTCTTTCATAGCAGTTGTAAAAATAAATTTTATTTTTTACTGCTCGGTTTTTTTGAGGGCTAATATACTAAAAAAAATCGGTTTATTTTTATAAATAATTTTTGATTGAATTCGATGAGGATGGCTGCCAATAATTCCATCAGCTCCTGATTGTATCATTTCATATGCAATTTTTTTACACATGTAGGGTGGAAAAAATGTATGTTCATTTCCCCAATGAATCAGCATAAATAGATAATCACATTTTCTTTTAGTATTTTTAATCTGAGAAATATAGTTTGTTGTTTCTAAATTATTAATTCCTGGGTTATTTATGCCTGCTACAGGTAAATATCCATATCCTGTAGAATTCGTACAATAACCTAAAAATCCAATAGTTATATTATTATGTTTTAAAATCAGAGGCTTTGAAGCTTCTTGAGAATTCATTCCTGCCCCAAAGTATTTAATCTCTTTCGCTTGTAAAAGTATTATATAATCCATCTTTTCCCAGATCAAAAACATGGTTGTTAGCTAATGAGACTGCGTCAATATTTAACAGTACTAGTTTTTCTATATCTATATTTTTAGAATATATAATACTTTTCTTACCCTTCATTTTTCTTTTATCGAAATCAAAATTGTCACCTATAGCTCTTTCAAGGGTTCCGATTCTTAAATCAAAATTGTTTAAATAAGTAAGCAATCTATTTGAAATGTACCCACTGCTTATTCCGTGAAGCACTCCTCCAGGCATTATGTCTCCGACAAAAGCAATTTTTATGTTATTCATTTTTCAATTTTCGGATTTGTTCTTTTGTTATTGTTTTTAGGTAGTAGTATCCTTCAACTTTTAATATATAAGAAAGACCAAGATAAAAGGTAATAAAAATACTGATTTGAATTAACATAAGCATAAAATAATTTACGGATAAATTTTTGGTTATCGCGAAAACAATACCTCCGATAATGAAGGATGTAACATAAGTTAACCCCATTTCATTAATTTGTTTTTTTATACCATAATTTATAAGCTTGCCTAATATAAATGCATTAATAATAAACCAAAAATATATACTAATAGAATAAAAGAAAATCATTGCCATTATTCCAAATTGCAAACCAATAATAATAAAAGAAATAGTGATAAATCTTTTAATAAGTGCTGAATAAAATACATAGTTGCTTTTTCCCATCGCTTTCATTACGTTTATACAGTTTGAGTTGATGGGGAAAAGCATACCACTTAAACAAAGTAATTGAAAAAGAGGAGCTGAAGCTAGCCATTTGTCGGATAATAATAATTTTATTAAAGGTTTGGCAATTATAATGAGTAAAACCATCAAAGGAAAACTTATAAAAGTTATTGTTTTCATACTTTTTGAAACATATTTTTTTAAAGTTGCTGGTTTATCTTGAATGGTGGAAAAAACAGGAAAAGTAACTTGGTTGATGGGTTGTGTTAATCCTTTTTGTGGTATCTCATGTATTTTTTTTGCCTGAGTGTAGAAACCCAGTGATTGTGCTGAAAATTTTTTTCCTATTATTAATGATTGCAGTTCATTAGTAACTGTGTCGGTAAGGCTATATAATAACATTAAAGAACCAAAACTAAAAAGTTCTTTAAAAGAATCCCAACTAAATGCGAAAGATGGTCGCCAACTACTAATTCCCCATAATAATATGGAATTAAAAATACCAACTACTAATGTTCTGATCACAAGACTCCATACACCAAATTGCATGAATGCCAATGAAATTCCAATAACTGCTCCAATTGAATTTGAAATAAGGTCGCGAATAGCTAAAGTTTTAAAATTGAGTTTTTTTATTAGTATATTGTTTTGTATAATGTTGAACGAATTTATTATAAGTATAATTCCTTGTACTCTTAATAATTTTGAAAGTATCGGCATATTATAAAATTTCGAAATTGATGGTGCACTAAAATATAATATGACGTACAAAAATATCGAGAGGCTCAAATTCCAATAAAATACTGTGGAATAATCAATGTTTGTTGGATTTTTTTTTTGAATAAGGGCAGAACCAAGACCTCCATTGATTAATGTTTCCGATATTGCTAAGAAAACCGTTATCATTCCTATACTTCCAAAGTCCTTTGGGAATAAGAGTCTTGCTAATATCAAATTGGCAATAAAAGATATAATTAAAGTTCCAAATCGTCTAATGAAACTCCAAATAATGCTATTAATAGTCTTTTGTTTTAAACTGGCTGATGGTTTTATGTCCATTTTAAAAAATCAATAATAATAATACGACTCAAAGTTGAGAATAAAATAAATAAAAAGCAGAATCTTGTAATTTTTTACTGATACATTTAAATAATAAAACATTAATAATTTTTTAATACTTTTATCTCACAAAAAGGTTCATTTTGATAATAAATATTCCCAAACCTATCGGTTATTTTTATTAAAAATTGGTTTGTTATGTTCGATGTTTTTAATCTGTATAAATGTTCAGTCTTTTTGTATAGTTTAGAAGATTCCGGAGTATTTTGTGATTTTAATAATTGAAAGGTACCCGGATCATAATCGGTGAATTGTTCCATTTGTCCTTTGTTTACACCATTTTCATATAATTCTATTTTCCATGTAGGATCGGCATTCCAAACATTTGCTACTACATAACCTTTGGTATCGCCGAATGTGTTGGGATGATACATGCGAGCTTGGTAGTCGGGGTCGAACCGTGTGGATTTATAGTACCAATTTGTTATAGTGTTATTCTTAATGTGGTAAACTGCAT
>JAAZMQ010000321.1 GCA_012798745.1 Bacteroidales bacterium | reverse complement strand
CGAAGGCTTGTCCCGAAGGATGCGGCCCGCCATTGACAACAAAAACGATCTCGGTTTCTAAGATGTTATTGATGAGTTTCCCAATCGACCAATGCGGCAATAACTCTCTTGTTTTGCATTTCAAAGGTAGTAAACTCTTATTTAATTACCAAATAAATTTCTAACTTTTTTTGCGAAAAATGCTTGATTTATGTTTAAAAACATCTTTTTTTTAAATTTTTCAAGGTTTTCTTTCGAAATATTTATTGAGTTCTTCGTCTTTCAATTCATGATTGCTAAGATCGCCTGCAAGATATTGGTCATAAGCGCTCATATCGAGTAAACCGTGTCCCGATAAATTGAAAAGGATGGTCTTTTTTACTCCTTCTTCTCTGGCTCTCAATGCTTCATTAATAGCTACGGCAATAGCGTGATTTGATTCCGGTGCCGGAATAATGCCTTCTGTCTGAGCAAACAGAATACCTGCCTTGAATGTGTCGAGTTGGTTTACGTCAACAGCTTCCACTAGATTATCTTTATGAAGTTGACTTACAATACTCCCTGCGCCATGATAGCGCAAACCGCCTGCATGAATATTGGCAGGTGCAAACTTATGGTGCAGTGTATACATTGGAATCAATGGTGTATATCCTATTTCATCGCCGAAATCGTATTGAAAACGACCTCGTGTGAGCTTTGGACAAGACGTTGGTTCTGCAGCAATAAAGCGTGTGTGGGTTTCGCCTTTCAGATTGTGACGTAAAAATGGAAACGATATTCCCGAAAAATTTGATCCTCCACCAAAACAGCCAATCACGATATCGGGATACGCATCGGCCATTTTCATTTGTTTTTCGGCCTCAAGTCCGATTATAGTCTGATGCAAAGCTACGTGATTTAACACGCTTCCCAATGCATATTTACATTTAGGGGTTTGCATAGCAAGTTCTATCGCTTCGGAAATGGCTGTACCTAAACTTCCTTGATATGTAGGATTTTCAGTTAGAATTTTTCTTCCGGCTTTTGTGGACATACTAGGTGAAGCGATAACTTGTGCGCCCCATGTTTGCATCAGAGAACGGCGATAAGGTTTTTGTTCGTAACTGATCTTTACCATATAAACAGCAAGTTCCAATCCAAATGTTTTTGATGCAAAAGCCAACGCTGTTCCCCATTGACCGGCACCGGTTTCTGTAGTTAAATTGGTTACTCCTTCTATTTTGTTGTAATAGGCTTGTGCTAATGCTGAATTAAGTTTATGCGATCCAACAGGGCTTATGCTTTCGTTTTTAAAATAGATATGAGCAGGGGTGTCAAGTGCTTTTTCTAATTCATAAGCCCGAACAAGCGGAGTAGGTCGGTAGATTTTATATTTTTCGCGTACCTCGTCGGGGATATCGATCCAAACATCCTTATCGTTAAGTTCTTGTCTTGCCAATTCTTCTGCAAACAAGGGAAAGAGATCTTCTGCTTTGAGTGGCTCATTGGTTTGCGGATTAATCATCGGCAAGGGCTTATTTTTCATCTCTGCCACAATATTATACCATTGTGTGGGTATTTCTGTTTCCGGAAGAATGAATTTTTTTGTTCTCTTCATAAAATTTTCTAACTTTTTATCATCCTTTTAAGCGTTGCAAAATTAAATCATAATTCCATACAAAACAAACGAAAAGAAAAAATAAACAGGAAGGATAAAGTGCTTTTTAAAATTAAAAATATTTGTAGAAGCTTAGCCGATTTTTACAGGGATTTACTTTCAATTTTTAAAACTTTGTCTTACTTTTGCTCATATATTGCAAATGTGTGCATTTGAAATGATGGCAATGTCGAAAACAAGACAAACATTGATTGAGGTGGCGCGTCAGCTTTTTGCCCAAAGAGGGATCGAAAATACGACGATGAACGATATTGCCAAAGCTTCCAATAAGAGCCGTAGAACATTATATACATATTTTAAAAGTAAACAGGATATTTATAATGCGGTAATTCAATCGGAGCTGGAAAATCTTTATCTCCAACTGGAAGAGGTAATTAAAAGAAAATTGTCGGCTGATGATAAACTGATGATTTTCTTTTTTACGCGACTAGAAGCAATTAAAGATGTGGTAACGCGTAATGGTACTTTACGGGCGGATTTTTTTAGAGATATTTGGCGTGTGGAGTACGTGCGAAAGGAATTTGACCGCAAAGAAATAGCTTATCTGCAAGATATTTTGGAAGAAGGTGTCAGAACAAAAATTTTTGAAATTACAGATATCCCCAAAACGGCGCAGATTCTTCATTATGCACTCAAAGGACTTGAAGTGCCTGTTATTCGTGGAGTATTTAGTCTCAATATTAATAATAAATCGGATAGAGATACTATCATCAATTTGATATTTAGGGGATTGTATAGAGAGAGATGAATTATAGCATTTAATTTAAACCGATAGAAAATGAAATTATTAGAAGGTAAAACAGCTTTAATTACCGGCGCAGCCCGAGGAATAGGTAAGGCTATAGCGCTTAGGTTCGCTTCCGAAGGAGCAAATATTGCGTTTACAGATTTGGTCATCGATGAAAATGCAAAAGCAACGGAGAGTGAAATTGCTGCTTTTGGAACGAAAGTAAAAGGATACGCCTCGGATGCGTCCAATTTTGAGGAGACTCATAAAGTAGTAGGCGAAGTAATCAACGATTTCGGGCGAATCGATATTTTAGTCAACAATGCAGGAATTACCCGGGATGGATTGATGGTTCGCATGACCGAACAGCAATGGGATATGGTAATTAAGGTAAATCTAAAATCGGCATTCAATTTTATTCATGCTGTAACTCCTTTGATGATGCGTCAGAAGTCAGGTAGTATCATCAATATGAGTTCTGTGGTGGGACTTTCGGGTAATGCCGGTCAGGCAAATTACTCAGCTTCCAAGGCAGGATTAATCGGATTGACAAAATCGATGGCTAAAGAAATTGGTTCACGAAACATTCGGGTTAATGCCATTGCTCCGGGGTTTATTATTACCGATATGACGGAAGCTCTTTCGGAAGAAGTACGCAAACAATGGGCGCAGCAAATTCCATTGCGTCGTGGTGGTACTCCTGAAGATGTAGCCAATGTTGCTCTTTTCCTTGGTTCAGAACTTTCTTCCTATGTAAGTGGCCAGGTGATTAGTGTTTGCGGAGGTATGCATACTTAATTATTTATTTCGATAAAAGTTAATAAAAAGAGGCACAAAAAGTATTGTGTCTCTTCATTTTTAATATGGAAATATTATACGAAGACAATCACATTATTATTGTTAATAAATCTCCGAAAGAGATTGTGCAGGGTGACAAAACCGGCGACCAACCTTTGTTGGATATGGTAAAAGATTATTTGAGAGAGAAATACCATAAGCCCGGTAATGTTTTTTGCGGAGTTGTTCATCGGCTTGACAGACCTACCAGTGGGGTGGTTGTTTTTGCCAAAACAAGTAAGGCACTTACCCGTTTGAACGAAATGTTTAAAAAGGGAGAGATTGATAAAACCTATTGGGCTATTGTGAAAGATTTACCACCACGGGATGAGGATACCTTAGTGCACTATTTGATTAAGAACCAAAAAAATAATAAGTCTGTAGCATATGATACCGAAAAGCCGCGCTCTAAAAAAGCGGTTCTTCATTATAAACTTGTTGGACGATCGCAAAAATATTACCTCCTCGAGGTAAAGCTTGAAACGGGACGCCATCATCAGATTCGCTGTCAATTGGCAAAAATAGGGTTGCCAATTAGGGGTGATTTAAAATATGGTGCTCCTCGCTCTAATCCCGACGGTAGCATTTCTTTACATGCAAGAAATATATCTTTCGTTCATCCGGTTTCTAAAAAAATTATCAATATAACAGCGCCCGTTCCCGATGATCCTTTGTGGAATGCTTTCGAAATTTAGATTTTTTACAAAAAGTTGAAAGAAATAACATCAAAACCATGAAATATAAAAACTATATCTGTAAATTTGCGGATATAGTAAAATTTTTATCTAAATAAAGAAGTATGAAACCAACATTGTTTGTATTAGCCGCAGGCATGGGAAGTCGTTATGGAGGCCTAAAACAACTGGATGGGGTTGGCCCATCAGGAGAAACCATTATGGATTATTCTATTTACGATGCTATTAACGCAGGTTTTGGCAAGCTAGTTTTTGTTATTCGAAAATCGTTTGAAGAGGATTTTAGAGAAAAAATCGTAAAAAAATATGAACAAAAAATTCCGGTAGAATTGGTTTTTCAAGAGCTGGATGATCTACCCGAGGGATTTACGGTGCCACCAAATCGTGTAAAACCATGGGGTACCAATCATGCTCTAATGATGGGAAAAGATGTTATTAACGAACCTTTCGCTGTAATCAATGCCGACGATTTTTATGGACGTGAAAGTTTTCGGATCTTAGGTGATTTTCTTTCTCCACTTTATGATAGTAAAAATTTGTACGCTATGGTAGGATATAGAGTGGGAAACACGTTGTCGGAAAGTGGAGCAGTTGCTCGTGGCATTTGCGAAATAGATGAGGATGGTAATCTTATCGGAATTGTGGAGCGTACACAGGTTATGCGTATTGACGGTGTGGTTAAGTATAAAGATGAAAACGGTAATTGGATCGCGATTGATGACGATACGCTTGTTTCGATGAATATGTGGGGATTTACACCCGATTATTTTGATTATTCTGAAGACTATTTTGTCGATTTCCTGAAAGAGCATGCCGATGATATTACGGCTGAATTTTTTATACCTACACTTATCAATCATTTAGTTACTAATAAAATTGCAACTGTGAAGGTATTGGAAACCCCCTCGAAATGGTTTGGGGTAACCTATCCTGAAGATCGACCGGGAGTTGTAGCAAAGCTTCAGAAATTGGTGGATGAAGGGGTTTATCCATCGCCGCTTTGGTAAAATAGGGGTGTAAGGCAGAGAGCGCAAATTTAACCCGATTTAATGGATTAGTTAATGGTTGAGGTTCTTGTTATTCTGCTTCTTATTATTTTGAATGGTTTTTTTGCTTTGTCAGAGATAGCAGTAGTGTCAAGCAAAAAAACGAAACTTGAAGCGGAAAGAAAAAAAGGGAGTAAAGGTGCCGAAATGGCACTCAAGCTTCAAGCAGATCCTGATAATTTTCTTTCGGCTGTACAAGTAGGGATTACGCTTATCGGTATCGTAAACGGAGCATATGGTGGAACCACGCTTGCAGCTGATGTTAAGCCCTTTTTTGAAAAATTTGCATGGAGTGCCTCTCACGCCGAAACCATATCTGTAGCAGTCGTTGTTTTTTTAATAACATATGTGTCTATTGTTATTGGAGAATTGGTTCCGAAAACCATCGCTCTGAATAATCCTGAAAAGGTATCGATCGCTGTTTCAAGACCTATTTATGTTATCAGTATCATTTTTTATCCGTTTGTAAAATTTTTAGCTGCTTCAACCGGTTTCTTTAACAAAATTATTGGCCTGAAACCGAAAAAAGACATCGTTTCGGAAATGGAGCTTCGGGCTATGTTAAAGACAGCCTCAAAAGAGGGAATTATCGAGAAAGAAGAAAATATCATACATGAACAAGTCTTTTATTTTTCCGATAAACGTGCTAAGCATTTAATGACCCATCGTACCGATGTGGAATGGGTTGATATCTCGAAAAGTAAGGATGAGGTTATTCAAGATTTGCTGAATTGCAAACATAGCAAAGTGTTGGCATGTAACGGGAAATTGGACGATTTTATAGGGATTATTTCCATTAAAGAATTTTTGTACGAGTTGCATAAAAATGAGGATTTTTCTATTAACGATTTGATCCAGGAGCCTTTGATTTTTCCATCGACTTTACGTGCACAGAAAGTACTCGAAATGTTTCGGAAAAATCATAAATCAATAGGTGTCGTAGTTGATGAATACGGAAGTGTAGAGGGTATCATTACTTTACACGACATAATGGAAACCTTGGTTGGGCCTATTGCCGACGAAGATGAAACCGAAGAACCTGATATTTTTATGCAGAATGATAATTCAGCTTTGGTAAATGGTGAAGCACCTCTTGAATTGCTTACTTTGTTTATTGATGATTTTGTTATCGATTTCGAATCGATAGATTATTCAACAATTGCAGGTTTTGTTTTGGCTAATATAAACAAAATACCTCAGGTAGGAGACAGATTTACATATAATAATGAGGTAACATTCGAGATCGTGGAAGTGGACGGTAATAAAATCAATAAAGTGTTGATAACCAAAAATAAAAAAGACAAAGAATAAAGATTATTTTTTAAATATATTGCATACTATGAAATTTTTTGTAGATACTGCCAATTTAGAGCAGATTAAAGAAGCACATGCCTTGGGTATATTGGACGGCGTGACCACTAATCCGTCTCTCGTTGCAAAAGAAGGAATCGTTGGAAAAGAAAATGTAATGGCTCATTATAAGGCTATCTGTAAAATTGCGGTAGGAGGAGACGTTAGTGCGGAAGTAATTTCAACAGATTATGAAAGTATGGTAAAAGAAGCCAAATCGTTGGCAGCCATTAGTGGACAGATTGTTGTGAAAATTCCCATGATAAAAGAGGGGATTAAAGCTATTAAATATTTGGCTTCAGAGGGAATAAAAACAAACTGTACGCTTGTTTTCTCTCCCGGACAAGCTTTGTTGGCCGCAAAAGCCGGAGCTACATATATTTCGCCTTTTATAGGAAGACTTGACGACATTGCTTCCGATGGTTTAGCTTTGGTCAGAGATATTCGTTTGATATTAGATAATTATCATTATAGGTCACAAATTATCGCGTCTTCAATTCGCAATCCTATGCATATTATTAATTGTGCAAAAATGGGTGTAGATGTAGTGACATCTCCATTGGCTTCTATTTTAGGACTGTTAAAACATCCTTTAACAGATTCCGGCCTCGAAAAATTTTTAAAAGACGCAGAGACTTTTAATAAGTGAATTATCAATAAATTAAACAAAACAATTAATGATGATTGAAGAGAATAATTGATTTTATTATGAGATATTTTTGAAGTTCCAGATAAAATATGTTTTATAACACATTTTTTTATTAGGTAGAAAAAAAAGTATGTGTTATTTTTACACGAATTTTATAAAAAAATCCAATCTTCATCATCTTTTATTTATACACCGGAAAAATATGAATGTAAAGGAAACAAGAAGTAAATCCGGTTTGCTTTTGAATGCATTTGAAAAAATTGTAGACGGAAAGCAAACCGGATTGTACATTCTTACGAACAAGAATGGATGTGAAGTTGCCGTAACTAATTATGGTGCAAAGATTGTTTCGTTAATGGTGCCCGATGAAAACGGTCCATTAACGGATGTAGTAACGGGTCATCAATCTATTGATGATTATTTGACTTCCGAAGAACCTTATTTCGGTGCTGTTTGCGGAAGGGTTGCCAATCGGATTGCCAAAGGTAAATTTACTCTTGATGGGAAAGAATACACTCTTGCTATTAACAACGGTCCAAATCACTTGCACGGAGGTATAAAAGGTTTTAATGCGATTGTATGGGATGTTAAAGAAATTTCCGACAACTCAATAAAACTTTTTTATTTATCAGTAGATGGTGAAGAAGGATACCCGGGGAATTTGAGTGTGACAGTGACGTATGTTTTAACGGATGAAAATGCGTTGGATATTTATTATGAAGCAGAAACCGATAAACCGACTATTTTAAATCTTACCAATCATTCATACTTCAATCTTTCGGGAGCAGGAGATCCTTATATTGGGGATCATATTCTTAAATTAATTGCGGATCAGTATCTTCCTACTGATGAAACGTTGATTCCTCTTGGAGACCCCGAATCGGTTTTCGGTACGCCTATGGATTTCACAGTAGAACATGCTATTGGTGAACGAATAGATGATGATTTTCAGCAATTGATTTTCGGAAAGGGTTACGATCATAATTATATCCTTAACAAGGAGAATGTGGATGATTATGTCTTTGCCGGTGTGTGTGAATCACCCAAGACCGGTATAAAAATGGAGATTTATACGTCTCAGCCGGGGATTCAATTATATACTGGTAACTGGTTAACAGGTAATTTTGTCGGAAAGAACGGTCAACGTTATCCTAAACGTTCAGCAGTTTGTTTCGAAACACAACATTACCCTGACAGTATTAATCACCCGGAATATCCTTCAATTGTTTTGCGTCCCGAGGAAATTTTTAGATCGAGAACAACCTATAAATTTTTGATATAAGACTCTTGCAAAAGAATCAATTTTTTATAGTAAACAAATTAATTAATTAATTAATAAGTAAAAATATGAATACAACAACGAATGAAAAAAGGAGTAATCTTGTGCCGATAATAATGATGATCATTCTGTTTGGAATGATATCATTTGTTACAAATTTGGCGGCGCCGATGGGTCAGGTATTGAAAGAACAATTTGGTGTTTCCAATTTCCAGGGATTATTGGGGAACGCAGCTAACTTTATTGCTTATGCAGTTATGGGAATACCGGGAGGAATTCTTTTACAGAAACTCGGGTACAAAAAAACGGCTTTGATAGCCATTGCCGTTGGTTTTGTGGGTGTATTTATTCAATTTCTTTCAGGTCACGCTCCTGAAACATCAGCTTTTGGCGTTTATTTGCTAGGAGCTTTTGTGGCAGGTTTTTCGATGTGCTTGTTGAATATTGTAGTAAACCCGATGTTGAATACTCTTGGGGGAGGTGGGAATAAAGGCAATCAACTTATCCAAATTGGTGGTTCTTTTAATTCAGTGATGGCTACTTTTACTCCGGCTTTTGTAGGTGTGTTGATTGGAGAGACGACAAAGGCAAGAATTGAAGATGTTTTTCCTGTTATGTATATTGCGATGGGTGTTTTTGCCGTAATATTTTTTGTTCTGCTTTTTGTAGATATTCCTGAACCACACGCACAAAAAGCATCTGAATCACTCAAAGAACTAATGGCAGGAGCTTTGAAATTCCGACATTTTGTGTTAGGTGCAGTTGCTATTTTTATTTATGTTGGTGTTGAAGTAGGAACTCCCGGCCTTTTGATTCTTTGGCTTTCAGATACTCCTGTTGGAAAGACAACTGCAGGTTTTGTTGCGGGAACTTATTGGTTTCTCATGTTGATAGGTCGGTTACTGGGAGCTTCCTTTGGGAGCAAGATATCCAGCAGAACAATGCTTGGAACGGCCTCCTTTGTTGGGATGATTTTGATCGCCTTAGCCATCTTTTCGCCTGTAACTTTACAAGTTTCTTTGCCGGTTCTTTTGAGATCGAGTACAGGAGCCCTTTCTTTTGGATTAGCTGAAGTACCAATTAATGCTATGTTTATCGTATTGGTTGGTCTGTGTACTTCCATTATGTGGGGAAGCATTTTTAATCTTGCAGTAGAAGGTTTAGGCAAATATACAGCGGCAGCTTCAGGTATATTTATGGCGTTAGTATGTGGTGGTGGCATTCTTCCGGTTATTCAGGGAAGAGTGGCTGACATAGCCGGTTATATCTCGAGCTATTGGGTAATTTTCATTGGATTGGCTTATTTGTTATATTATGCTTTAGTTGGATCTAAAAATGTAAATCCTGATATTTTGGTCGATGAGTAAGTAAATGAATAATAACAGCAAATTAATTTAAGATACGTAATGACGAAAGAAAAAATAATCACTTTATTTCAAGAGAAATTTGGTAAAGCAATTCCTGAGGTTTATACGGCTCCCGGCCGCATAAACCTTATCGGAGAGCATACGGATTATAATGGTAGTTTTGTTTTTCCGGGTGCAATAGATAAAGGAATAACGGCTGCCATTCGTTTAAATGGGACAAACAAAGTAAGAGCATGCGCTCTTGATCTTGATGAATATTCCGAATTTGGCCTCACTGAGGAGGATATTCCTGAAGAGGGGTGGGCAAAATATATTTTTGGCGTTTGTCGAGAGATTATTAAACGCGGCGGAAAAGTCGAAGGTTTCGATACCGTTTTTTCAGGCAATGTTCCTTTGGGAGCAGGAATGTCTTCTTCGGCTGCCTTGGAGTGTACCTATGCTTATGCATTAAACGATATGTTGAATCTTGGAATTGATAAATTTGAATTGGCTAAGATTGGACAGGCGACCGAACATAATTATGTGGGTGTGAAATGTGGTATTATGGATCAGTTTATTTCACTTTTTGGAAAAAAAGGTCATCTGGTGCGATTGGACTGCAAAACAATGGAATACAAATATTTTCCGTTTGATCCTCAAGGCTACAGGCTTGTTTTGTTAGATACACAGGTAAAGCATGAATTAGCTTCATCGGCGTATAACAAACGTCGTGAATCATGTGAACGTGTTGTTGCTGCTATTCGTAAAAATCATCCCGAGGTGGAATTTCTTCGTGACGCTAATATGGATATGCTTAATGAGGTCAAAAACGATATTTCGGAAGAAGATTATAAACGAGCTAAATATGTAATTGAGGAAACACAACGTGTACTGGATGTTTCAGAAGCACTTGAAAAAGGGGACTATGAAACGGTTGGCAAGAAAATGTACGAAACACACGAAGGAATGAGTAAGTTATACGAGGTTAGTTGCGAAGAGCTTGATTTTCTAAACGATATTGCCAAAAAAAATGATGTAACAGGCTCACGTGTGATGGGGGGTGGATTTGGAGGTTGTACCATTAACCTGGTAAAAGACGAATTGCATGATAAATTTATTGAAGATGCCAAAGCACAATTCAAAATTAAATTTGGTTATGAGCCAAAAGTTTATGACGTTGTTATCAGCGACGGTGCACGTAAATTATAATTATTAAGCCGATTATGAGAGGGGTTGAAAGTTCATGAAAAATTTTTTAACCCCTCTTTTTTCAATTTTTATATTACCTATACCTATACCTATGACGAATACAACTTTTTATTTGGAGAATGCTACTTTTTTGATCGCAGTAGATTGTATTATTTTTGGTTTTAAGGATAAAGAACTCCATATTTTGCTCACGCGTCGCCCTATGGAACCACTTAAAGGAGAGTGGTCTTTGATGGGAGGATTTGTGGAAGAAAATGAAAGTTTGCACGAAGCTGCGGAGAGAGTTCTTTATCAATATACTCAACAAAAAGGGATATACATGGAGCAGGTGAAGGCTTATGGGGAAGTAAATCGTGATACAGGTGGTCGGGTAATTTCAGTGGCTTTCTATGCGTTGGTGAGATTGGAAGAATTCGATACGAGTTTAGGAGCAAAATATGATGCACGATGGGTAAATATACGCGAACTCCCTTTGCTTGTTTTTGATCATAATCAAATGGTAGATGATGCATTGACACTGCTTCGATACAAAGTTTCCATGCAACCGATTATTTTTTATTTTTTCGATAAAAAATTCACGTTACCGGCTTTACAAGATCTTTATGAAGCTATTTATCAGACACCTATCGATAAACGGAATTTTCGAAAAAAGATCCTTTCTATGAATATTCTAGATAAACAAGAAGAAAAAGACAAGTCTTCATCTAAGCGTGGAGCATATTATTATGTTTTTAATAAGAAAAAATACGAAGCGTTTTTGCGTGAAGGCAAGCGATTTTCTTTATAATCGTGAAATTACTTTTTTTAGAATTTTTTTTCTACCTTTGTGTCCTAATATCAGACAATAATCAATTTAAAAAATAAAAATACGCACTATGTATCGAGGCAAACCTGTGCGATTAATACTTGAAAATGGAATGATCTTTCAGGGAAAATCGTTTGGTGCAGAAAAGGCAACATCGGGAGAAGTAGTTTTTAATACCGCAATGGTTGGTTATCCCGAGAGTTTGACAGATCCATCATACGAAGGGCAAATTCTTACCTTCACTTATCCAATAATCGGAAATTACGGTGTCCCCCCAAACAGCGAGACTAACGGAATTTCCGATTTTTTTGAATCCGATCGTATTCATGCAAGAGGAATTATTGTGCAAGATTATTCGCATGAATATTCTCATTGGAATGCGACAAAAAGTTTGGGCGATTGGATGCAAGAAGAAAATATACCGGGAATTTATGGAATCGACACACGCATGTTGACGAAAATACTTCGTGACAAGGGTTCCATGTTGGGGAAGATTGTGTATGATGAAGAAAATGAAGTGGAATATTATGATCCTTCAAGTGAAAATCTTGTAGACAAGGTCAGTTGTAAGGAAATTATCGAATATAATTACGGGGAAAAGAAGGTGGTTTTGGTGGATTGTGGCGTTAAGCTAAATATTGTGAGAGAGCTTATCAAGCAGAAAGTTAATCTGATTCGTGTGCCTTGGGATTATGATTTTAATCAAATAGACTATGATGGTCTTTTTATTTCCAATGGACCCGGGAACCCCGATTATTGCGAGATTACAGTTGATCATATTCGTAAAGCAATGAAATTGGATAAATCGATTTTTGGCATTGGTATGGGAAATTATCTTCTCGCGAAAGCTGCGGGAGCCAAAATATATAAAATGAAATATGGCCATCGTGGTCTTAATCAACCGGTGCGTAAAGCAGGTACGAACGTTTGTTATATTACTTCTCAAAATCATGGTTATGCTGTAGATCAAGATTTTCTTGACGATGATTGGGAATCCTACTTCGTAAACATGAACGATGGAACCAACGAAGGTATTCGACATAAAACAAAACCATTCTATTCGGTGCAGTTTCATCCTGAAGCAGCTGCCGGACCAACGGATACCTTGTTCTTTTTTCAGGATTTTGTAAAAATGCTGTAGTTTTTCAATATAAACTAAAAAGATTTTAAATAATAGCTCACAAAGAAAAGGGAAAAATAAAAGATGATAAATACAACCAATCACTCTATCGATGAGGAATTTGCTTTAGAGTCTGCAAATCTTCCCAAAAGGGATTTAAGCATTTGCAGAGTTCTTCTTTTAGGTTCCGGCGCTTTGAAAATCGGTGAAGCAGGGGAGTTTGATTATTCAGGTTCTCAAGCCTTAAAAGCATTGCGCGAAGAAGGAATCGAAACTATATTAATAAATCCTAATATTGCTACGGTACAAACTTCGGAAGGTTCTGCAGACAAGATTTATTTCTTACCTATCACGCCTTATTTTGTAGAAAAAGTAATAGCTCGTGAACGGCCTGACGGTATTTTACTTTCCTTTGGCGGTCAGACAGCCTTGAATTGCGGAGTTGCTTTGTATGAAAGTGGAGTACTTGATAGATATAACGTTAAGGTTTTGGGAACACCTGTACAGGCTATTATGGAAACAGAAGATCGTGATTTGTTTGTGAAAAAATTGGATCAGATTGGGGTAAAAACCATTAAAAGCATAGCAGTAAATACAGTTGATGATGCTTTAAAGGCCGCGCATACTCTTGGATATCCGATTATTGTACGTGCAGCTTATGCCCTCGGCGGATTAGGATCGGGTTTTTGCAATAACGATGAAGAATTGAAAGCGCTTGCAGGAAAAGCATTCTCCTATTCAAATCAATTGCTGATCGAAAAATCATTGAAAGGTTGGAAAGAAATCGAATATGAGGTGATGCGCGATAAATACGATAATTGCATTACGGTTTGCAATATGGAAAATTTTGATCCTCTTGGTATTCATACAGGAGAAAGTATTGTTGTGGCACCATCCCAGACACTTACTAATTCGGAATATCAAAAATTGCGTGAATTAGCCATTCGTATTATCCGTCATATTGGCATTATTGGTGAATGCAATGTGCAATTTGCACTCGATCCCGAATCGGAAGATTATCGGGTAATAGAAGTGAATGCCCGTCTTAGTCGTTCATCGGCTTTAGCTTCTAAAGCAACAGGATATCCGTTGGCTTTTGTGGCAACAAAACTGGGTCTAGGTTACGGACTTTTTGATCTGAAAAATTCGGTTACAAAATCTACCAGTGCATTCTTTGAGCCTGCTTTAGATTATATTGTAGTAAAAATTCCACGATGGGATTTGAGCAAATTCAATGGTGTTTCCAAAGAGATTGGATCGAGCATGAAATCGGTTGGCGAAATCATGGCAATTGGGCGCACTTTTGAGGAAGCTATTCAAAAGGGACTTCGTATGATTGGGCTGGGTATGCATGGTTTTGTTGAAAATAAAGAACTGAAGATCGATGATATAGATAAAGCTCTTCATGAGCCTACCGATCAACGTATTTTTGTTATTAGTAAGGCTTTTCGTAAAGGTTATGCCGTAGATCAGATTCACGACCTGACAAAAATCGATAAATGGTTCCTTTATAAATTATGTCATATTATCGAAATAGCGGAGGAATTGGAAAAATTAACCCCCGAGTCGATTGATTTTCAAAAAGACAAGAATTCCGGTTTCGATGAATTATTGAAATTAGCAAAGCAGAAGGGTTTTTCCGATTTTCAGATTGCGCGTGCTATTTGGAAAGATAAAATGAATGAAGAGAGCCAAGGAATTATTCGAAGCTACCGGAAAAAACTGGGTATTGTACCGGTTGTGAAGCAGATTGATACACTGGCGGCAGAATATCCTGCACAAACAAATTATTTGTACTTGACATACAATGGTATGGAACACGACATCGAATATGTAGATGATCGCCGTTCTGTAATTGTACTGGGGTCGGGTGCTTATCGCATTGGTTCTTCGGTAGAATTCGATTGGTGTTCGGTGAGTGCGCTGAATACGGTTCGTAAAGAAGGTTATCGTTCAGTGATGATTAATTATAATCCTGAAACAGTTTCTACCGATTACGATATATGCGATCGTCTTTATTTCGATGAGCTTACTTTTGAACGGGTAATGGATATTGTTGAGCTTGAGAATCCTTATGGCGTTATCATTTCTGTTGGAGGACAGATTCCTAATAATCTAGCTGTACGTTTGGATAATGTAGGGGTGAACATTTTGGGTACACCGGCAAAAAGCATTGATAATGCCGAAAATCGTCATAAATTTTCCAGTATGTTAGATGAACTTCATATCGATCAACCTCGTTGGCGCGAACTGACTTCGTTGGAAGATATTTATCAGTTTGTAGAAGAGGTTGGATATCCGGTGTTGGTTCGTCCTTCTTATGTGCTTTCTGGTGCTGCCATGAACGTATGTTCCAATGACGAAGAGTTGGAAAACTTTCTTCAGCTTGCGGCCGACGTTTCCAAAAAGTATCCGGTGGTGGTGAGTTCGTTCGTTCAGAATGCAAAAGAAATCGAGTTCGATGCGGTTGCTGATAAAGGGGAGATAATCACTTATGCCATTTCTGAACACGTTGAATATGCAGGAGTACACTCAGGAGATGCTACCATTCAGTTTCCCCCTCAACGGCTGTATGTAGAAACTGCCAGGAGAATTAAAAAGATTTCGCGTCAAATTGCGAAGGCATTGAATATATCCGGGCCGTTCAATATTCAATATTTAGCAAAAGACAACCATATCATGGTTATCGAATGTAATCTTCGTGCTTCTCGCTCATTCCCTTTTGTATCGAAAGTTCTGAAGATTAATTTCATTGAACTTGCAACGAAAATAATGCTAGGGCTGAAAGTGGAAAAACCCAACAAGAGTGCTTTCGATTTGGATTATGTTGGGATCAAAGCTTCGCAATTTTCTTTTTCGCGGCTACAAAAAGCCGATCCCGTTTTAGGGGTGGATATGGCCTCTACAGGGGAAGTGGGATGTCTTGGTGATGATTTTTATAAAGCATTGCTTACGGCAATGCTGTCTGTAGGATATACGATTCCGAAGAAAAATGTATTGTTTTCTACGGGACCGGCCAAATCGAAGGCCGATTTATTGGATTCGGCAAGATTACTTTATGAAAAAGGATATAATTTATATGCAACTGCAGGATCACAAAAGTTTCTCGAAGAAAATGGAATTCCAGCAACCTTGGTTTATTGGCCGAGCGACAATCAAAGCCCTAGTGCAGTTGAACTCATTCAAAACAGAGAGATTGATTTGATAGTAAATATTCCTAAAAACTTAACACCAAGGGAATTGAGAAACGGTTATTATATTCGTCGTGCTGCTATCGATTTTAATGTGCCTCTTATTACAAATACTCGTTTGGCGAGTGCCTTTATTCATGCTTTTTGTCAAATAGATCTTGATGATATTGAGATAAAACGTTGGGATGAATATGTGTAAGTTTTAAATTCTTTGTTCGTGTAGTTTATCCGCTTTCCGGTTTTTGATCGGGCAAAAAAATCGATAATAATAAATCTAGATATGATGGATAGGGGAATGGTTAAAAATTTTTTAGATGCTTTGCAAGTTACGTGGGGTGAGGTGCGAAAACACGATTACGATATAGTTATTTTGCCGTGGGGATCTATTGAACCACATAATTACCACTTACCGTATCTTACTGATTGTTACCTTTCTTATGGGATAGCATTAGATAGTGCAAATGCGGCTTTTGAAAAAGCAGGGGTCAACAGTATGGTTCTGCCACCAATATATTTGGGTTCGCAAAATCCGGGACAATGGAATCTACCGTTTTGTATTCATACTCGCACTGAAACACAAAAAGCCGTTTTATCGGACATCGTGGATTCCCTGTATCTGCAAAATTTTCATAAGCTGGTTATTGTTAACGGACATGGTGGAAATTCGTTTAAAGCCCTGATTCGCGATATGGCACGAACTTATCCGGACTTTTGCATTGTTCTGGTTGATTGGTATGATATAGTCCCGAAAGATGATTTTTTTGAAGAAAGCCTTGATGAACATGCCGGAGAACAAGAGACTTCGGTAATGCTTCATTATTTTCCTCATCTGGTAAAAATGGAGGATGCGGGCAGCGGAAGAACAACACCTGTGAAAATAGCATCGGTGAATAAAAAGATAGGTTGGATGCCCCGTAATTGGTCGGAAGTTACGGAAGATACCGGTATTGGAAATCCCAAAAAGTCTACTGCTGAAAAAGGTGAAAAGTATACCGAAGCAGTTGTTTCCTTAATTGCAGACTTGCTCATCGAGCTGAAAGATTTTAAGGTAAAATGATAAATAGAAAAAGTTTTAGTGTTTCAGAGAAAAATAAGATAGGTTTGTAACGAGCAATTAGCTTAAAAGAAAAACGTTCCGGAAAATTACGTTAATTGATTGCAAAAATCCCAAAATAATAAATAATGACAAAATTATTATGAGTAAACAAAGAGAGAAACTTTTTACTGATTTTCCACCCGTCTCTACTGAAGAATGGATGAAGAAAATCATTACCGACCTCAAAGGTGTTGATTTTCAAAAGAAAATGGTATGGAAAACAAATGAAGGTTTTAATGTAAATCCTTTTTACCGTGCCGAGGATATTGTGGATTTAAAATGGACTGACAATTTGCCGGGCCAATTTCCATATGTAAGGGGTACAAAAAAGGATAATGTATGGTATGTTCGGCGAGAAATAGAGGTAGATGATTTTTACGTCGCTAATCAAGAGGCTGTTTCGTTGCTGAAAAGAGGAGTGAATTCTTTAGGATTTCATATTCAAAAAAAGGACATAACTCCGGAAGATATTGCGCTTTTATTACACGATATCGCTCCCGATAAAATTGAATTGAATTTTAGAACAAACAGAGGCAATGAAATTGAATTGGCGCGTATCGTTGTTGATTATATACAGGAATTGAATTTGGATCCGATGGAATGTTTCGGTTCCATTGAATATGATCCTTTCCGTATCATGCTTCAAGAAGGTCGTGATAATCCGGATTGGGAGAATGAAATAGTGGATATTGTTAAGATGGCAACCCCACTCCCTCGCTATCGAGCAATTTTGGTTAGTGGCAATCGGTTTTCCGATGCCGGCGCTTATCTCTATCAGGAGCTCGGTTTCAGCCTTTCTCAAGGGAACGAGGTGTTGAATAAGCTTATCGAAAAGGGCATAGAGCCTGAGGTTGCAGCAAAAAAAATAAAATTTGATCTTGGCGTGAGTTCCAATTATTTTATGGAAATTGCCAAATTTCGTGCAGCCAGATGGTTATGGGCAGAAATTGTAAATGTATATCAGCCATCTTGTACGCATGATTGTTCCAATAAAGCGGAAGAAGGTACTTGTCGGTGCGCAGCGAAGATGAATATTCATGCCGTTACCGCAAAGTTTAACCAAACATTGTACGATCCTTATGTAAACATGCTGCGTACACAAACCGAGGCTATGTCTGCCATTATTGGTATGGTAGATTCTTTGACAGTACATCCGTTTGATGAAACTTTTGAATTTCCCACCGAATTTGCTCATCGTATTGCTTTAAATCAGCAATTATTATTGAAAGAAGAATCGCATTTCGATAAAATAACCGATCCGTCGGCCGGGTCCTACTATATTGAGAATCTTACAGGTGCTCTAGCAGAACAGGCATGGAAACTTTTTCTTGAAATCAATGAAAAAGGTTTTTATGAAGCATTGAGGGCAGGTACTGTTCAGGATGCAGTGAATGCGTCGGCTGAAGCTCGTTTTAAGGCTCTTTCCAACAGAAAAGAAATCTTGGTGGGAACGAATCAATACCCCAATTTTAATGAAACGATGGCGGATAAACTTCAGGAAAATTTCTCAAATGAGTGCTTAGGTGGCAAAGAAGAAACACCTCTTAAAAAATTGAATGCAAATCGTCTTGCCGAATTTTTCAACAGGTTGCGTTTAGCTACAGAAAAAAGTGGGAAACGACCGAAAGTATTTATGCTGACTATCGGAAATTTGGCTATGCGTCTTGCTCGTTCACAATTTTCGGGTAATTTTTTTGCCTGTGCAGGTTATGAAATTATCGACAATCTTGGTTTTGACACCTTAGAAGAAGGTGTTGAAGCTGCTCGAGAGAAAAATGCCGATATCGTTGTTCTTTGTTCAAGTGATGAAGAATATGCAACACTTGCGCCTCAAGCTTTTGATTTGTTGAAGGATGGAAAAGAAATTTTTGTGGTTGCCGGTGCTCCTAAATGCATGGACGAATTAAAAGAAAAAGGCATTGAGCATTTTATTCACATCCGAAGCAACGTATTGGAAACATTAAAAATGTTCAATTCATTGTTGGGGATAGCATAAAATAAAAGATGGACAAAGAAAGAAAAATAAAGGATTGGATTATTGCTACGCGACCGTGGTCATTCCCTGCTTCCACCATGCCGGCATTAGTAACCATTTCTTATATTTATTTTTTGAAAGACAGGATACCGGCTGAAATTAATTGGTGGTATGGAATATTGGCATTCATTGGTGCTTGCATTTTTCAGGCAAGCGGAAATCTAATTGGCGATTATTTCGATTTCAAGTATGGTGTTGATCGAAAAGAGTCTTTTGGTTCGAGTCGTATGCTGGTGGATGAGATTTTTTCTCCCAAGGCCATCTTGAATTATGGGTTCGTGATGCTGACTATCGGCATTGGGTTGGGATTATACCTTTTTGTGCATACCGGGGTCGATTTGCTTTGGATTGGAGCTATAGGCGTTTTAGCAACTTTCTTTTATTATAAATTGAAGTTTGTTGCTTTGGGCGATCTGGTAATTTTTATTGTTTACGGACCCCTGATTGGTTTGGGTACAGCTTTTGTAATGACCAATCGATTAATGTGGAATGTTGTTTTGCTCAATATTCCAATCGCCTTTTTAGTGGTTAATATTTTGCACGCCAATAATATGCGAGATATTCGTGACGACGGTAAAGCCCATATCAGAACGCATGCCATGGCTTTGGGGATGAAGGGAGCAAAGGTTCAATACCTTCTTCTGGCTGTTGGGGCTTACCTTGGGGTGGTGTTGATGGTTGTTTTCGGCATGATCCATCCCTTGGCTCTTATCGTTTTTCTTTCTTTGCCTATTGAACTGAAGAACATAAAACAAGTAAGAAAAGCTGAGGTCGAAAATCCTGAATTGATTAAAGATTTGGATGCAAACTCGGCTCAATTGGTTTTAATATTCAGCTTGTTGTTTGCTCTAGCAAACTTTGTTGCCGCCGGATTATGAAAAGAGTAATTTTTGCTGTCATTGTAGCTGCCGCATTTTGGTTCGTGATGTTTTCGCCATGGACGAGAGATCATGTCAATTTTTGGGTTATAATGGCATGTGCAGGAGTTACTCTGATACTGATGAGTGCGTTTTGGGGGAGAGATTTTAAAAATCAATTTTCTTTCTCCATGAAAGATATCCTTATTGGCGTTGGTTCGGCGGTGGTATTGTACGGGGTATTTTATCTAGGTGATTTTTTTTCTAAGTTGCTTTTCGATTTTGCCCAAGATCAAGTGGCAAGTATTTACCTTCTTAAAGAAGGAGAAAACGAATGGTAT
>JAAZMQ010000320.1 GCA_012798745.1 Bacteroidales bacterium | reverse complement strand
AGGGAAGCAGCCATGTCTTTTTTAAAGTAAACAATAAGTAAATAGAATAAAGAGTAGAAGCCTGTCGCACCTTGCGACGGGCTTTTTTCATTTTAAGGAGTATTTTTAAATAAACGTTTTTAATTATGCAGCGATTTACAGTAAACGAAAAAGGGTATTATGGCGAGTTCGGCGGAGCTTATGTACCCGAAATTCTTCACAAGTGCGTGGCAGATTTGCAGCAAGCCTATCTTGAAATTATGGAAAGCGAAAGCTTTCAACAGGAATTTCAAGCGTTGTTGCGCGATTATGTGGGACGACCCTCACCGTTGTATTTATCCAAGCAACTCTCTGAACAACATGGTTGTATGATTTATCTCAAACGAGAAGACCTCAACCATACCGGTGCTCACAAAATCAATAATGCCATTGGTCAGGTGCTCATAGCCCGGCGAATGGGCAAAACCCGCATTATTGCCGAGACCGGCGCCGGGCAACATGGTGTAGCTACGGCAACGGTATGCGCACTTATGCAGATGCCTTGTACGGTTTATATGGGGAAAACCGATGTGGAACGGCAGCTTCCGAACGTAAAAAAAATGGAAATGCTGGGAGCGACAGTTGTTCCTGTTACCTCAGGAAACATGACATTGAAAGATGCCACAAACGAAGCTATTCGCGACTGGTGCAGCCATCCCGAAGACACGCATTATGTGATCGGATCGACCATTGGTCCTCATCCTTATCCCGATATGGTAGCCCGATTGCAGTCGGTTATCAGCAAAGAGATTAAAACGCAACTCAGAGAAAAAGAAGGGCGCGATTTTCCCGATTATCTTTTTGCCTGTGTTGGCGGAGGGAGCAATGCTGCAGGAACGATTTATGAGTATCTGGATAACGACCATGTCAAGATTGTGCTTGCAGAAGCCGGAGGAAAAGGTGTCGACAGCGGTTATTCCGCTGCTACTATTCAATTAGGAAAAATTGGTGTGTTACACGGATGTAAAACCCTTATTATGCAAACCGAGGACGGGCAGATTGTTGAACCGTATTCTGTTTCTGCGGGACTGGATTATCCGGGTGTCGGTCCCATTCATGCTTATCTGGCCAAGCAACAGCGTGCCCGCGTACTGGCCATCACCGATGATGAGGCATTGAAAGCTGCTTTCGATTTAACCCGCAACGAGGGAATTATTCCTGCGTTGGAGTCGGCTCACGCTTTGGCAGCGTTGGATAAAGTGGAATTTTCGCCTTCCGATATCGTGGTACTTACGCTGTCGGGGCGAGGCGATAAGGATATGGACACTTACCTTACATACATGGATCAATTCGACAAATAAATCATTACAATATGACTTATAATTTTCGTACTAACACCAAAAAAATTCTTGGCGATCTTCATACGCCCGTGAGCGTTTATTTGAAAGTGCGCGATGCTTTTCCGCAGTCGGCTCTGCTGGAAAGTTCCGACTTTCACGCCAACGAAAACAGCACTTCCTATATTGGTCTCGAGCCTATTGCTTCGGTAGACGTGAATAGGGGAATGTGTACGATGAAATTGCCCGACGGTAAGAAAGAGGTTCGTCCGTTATCGGTATCTTTTACGATTTCCGACGCGTTGAGCGGATTCCTTCAAAGAATAAATGTTGAAGGCGAACATAGCGATGCTTGTGGATTGTTTGGGTATACCACTTTCAATTGCGTGAAATATACCGAAGATATTCCTGTTCGCGAAAGCAGAGAAGAACGCAGCGATGCCCCCGATATGCTGTATATTCTTTATCGCTACATGCTGATTTTCGATCACTTTAAGGATGAGATCACCATTGTTGAACTTCTTCGCGATGGAGAAGAAAGTCGGCTCTCGCGTGTGGAAGTGCTGATGAATGTTCGCAATGTTGCGTTGTACAATTTTTTTCACGAAGGAGAGGAATACAGCACCATTACCGATGAGGAATTCAAAGCTGATGTCCGTCGTGGCGTGCAACATTGTCTTCAGGGAGATGTTGCACAGATTGTGCTTTCGCGCCGTTTTGTTCAGCGATTCTCGGGCGACGATTTCAAGGTATATCGTGCTTTGCGTTCCATCAATCCTTCGCCCTATCTGTTTTATTTCGATTTTGGCGGATACCGCATTTTTGGTTCTTCTCCCGAAACGCACTGCAAAATAAAAGGTTCGCGAATTAGTATCGATCCCATAGCCGGCACAACCCGTCGTACCGGAAATTATAAGGAGGATATGAAGGCGATGGAGTTTCTGATGAACGACCCCAAAGAGAATGCCGAGCACGTTATGCTGGTTGACCTTGCCGGGAACGATCTGAGAAAAAACGCACACGATGTAAAGGTCGATTTTTACAAAGAACCGCAATTTTACTCGCATGTCATTCATTTGGTTTCGCGCGTGAGCGGCACACTCAATGAAAATGCCGATCCCATCAAGGCTTTTTTTGACACTTTCCCTGCCGGCACCGTGTCGGGAGCACCTAAAGTGCGTGCCATGCAACTCATTACTGAGATTGAGAAACACAATCGGGGTGCATACGGAGGCTGCATTGGGTTTATTGGATTAAATGGTGATCTTAATCAGGCCATTACTATTCGCACTTTCGTAAGCCGCAACAATGAACTTTGGTATCAGGCCGGCGCGGGTATCGTAGCACAAAGCAACGATGAGTACGAGTTGCAGGAAGTCAACAGCAAATTGCGTGCGTTAAAAAAAGCCATCGACAAAGCTGCTTCTCTGGTCAATGTTTGATATGATTTCTTTACCTATAAGCGATTCATGTGGGGAGCTTGAAATTGGAGTTGTGAATGATGGAAACAATATTAGGGGCATTAAACATAAAAAACTCGACGTTCCCTGAGCTCTGTTTCATCCCGAAGCCTCTTTTACGCCACAGGGAATCACTGTTATTCAAAATTTTTTAAACATAAACAACAATGAAAGAAACGCTATATAAAATATTCGATTATCAATACCTCTCGCGTCAGGAAGCCAAGAAGGTGCTTTTTGACATTGTTGGAGGGAGTGTGCCCGAATCGCAAGTTGCCGCCCTCATCACATCGTTTCTTATGCGTAGCATTTCGGTGGACGAAATTCTCGGATTCCGCGATGCCTTGCTTGAGATGCGTGTGCCGGCCGATTTGTCGGATTACCAACCGCTGGATATCGTGGGGACGGGCGGCGATGGCAAAAATACGTTCAATATTTCCACCGCAGCGTGTTTTGTGGTTGCCGGTGCGGGGTACAACGTGGTAAAACACGGCAATTATGGTGCCACCTCCATCAGCGGAGCAAGCAATGTCATTGAGCAGCAGGGAGTGAAATTTACCACCAACATCGATACGTTGCGCAGAAGCATGGAAGAATGCCGTATTGCCTATTTGCATGCACCGTTGTTCAGTCCCGCACTGAAAGCAGTGGCCGGAGTAAGAAAAAGTCTGGGTGTGCGCAATTTTTTCAACGTATTGGGTCCGTTGGTAAATCCGGTGCAACCCAACTACCAGATGCTAGGTGTATACGATTTGTCTATGATGAGGCTTTACAGTTATATTTATCAGGAAGGCAAAAAGCATTTTTGCATTGTTCATACGTTGGACGGATACGACGAAATTTCGCTTACCGACCAATTCAAGGTGGTATCCGATAAAGGCGAACAGCTTTTCGTGCCTGAGGATCTCGGTTTTAATCGGGTAGAACAACACGAGTTGGATGGAGGAAATACAGTGGAGGTTGCAGCCGGTATTTTCAGAGACGTGCTTCACGGAGAAGGTACCGAGGCGCAACGTGATGTGGTTGTGATCAATGCTGCTTTTGCCATTCAAACTGTCGAACAAGACAAACCGATCGAGGAATGTATCGAAATTGCCCGCGAATCGCTCTACGGCAAGAAGGCGCTTAAAACGCTTGAGAAGTTTGTGGAAGTGAATAAAGGATGACGGCATGAAAGATGTACTTGAGGAAATCGTTGCTCATAAGCGAATAGAAGTTGAAGAGCAGAAAAAACGTCGCCCCATAAACGAAATCTGCCAACTGTTGGAGAAGAAAACGAGTGAAGTGCGTTCGTTGAAATCGGCATTAGAAAATTCCGACAGCGGCATTATTGCCGAGTTTAAACGTCGTTCACCAAGTAAAGGTTGGATCAACGCATGTGTCGATGTAAAACAGGTAACTCAACACTACGAAGTGAATGGTGCTGCGGCCTTGTCGGTGCTTAGCGATGAACATTTTTTCGGTGGAACGGCGAAGGATGTAGAAACTGCTGCCTCGGCGACACATCTTCCTGTACTGCGAAAAGAATTCATTGTAGATGAATATCAGATTTACGAAACCAAGTTACTGGGGGCAAATGTCATTTTGCTTATTGCTGCGGCCATCAGCAAGGAAGAGTGTAGAAGATTCACAGAAATTGCAAATGAGCTTCAGCTCGAGGTACTGTTGGAACTTCACGACGAGAAAGAAATGGACTACATCTCTTCGCATCCTCTCATCGGTATCAATAACAGAAATTTAGGTACCTTTGTAACTCATGTAGAGAAATCGTTTCAAATGACGCGCGTTCTTCCCAAGGAGGCTTTATGGATTTCGGAAAGTGGGATTTCTTCCCCAACGACAGTGAGCGCATTGCGTGAAGCGGGTTACCGAGGCTTTCTTATCGGAGAGAATTTCATGAAGACCGTCGATCCCGGCGCAAGTTTGGGTAAATTTCTCAATAAACTAAAGAAAGATTTTTAAATTTTTATGGCTTTCAAGAAAGACTTGATTATCAAAGTATGCGGGATGCGTGATGAGGAAAATATTCATGCAGTGGAGCAACTGGGTGTAGACTGGATGGGTTTTGTGTTTTATCCTGAATCGCCACGTTATATGGATCACCCGGTAGGATTCAAGAATTTTCCTTTTGCTGTGAAACGGGTAGGTGTTTTCGTTAATGAACAAAAGGATATCGTCAGAGAAACTTCTTTACGAAATTTAATTCAGGTAATTCAGTTGCACGGAAGCGAACTTCCTTCCTACTGTAGTGTCTTGCAGCGGGATGGATTTGAGGTGATGAAGGCATTCAGCATCGATACCGAAAGGCGGTTTCCCGTAAAAAAAGTACGGCTTTACGAGAAATGCTGCGATTATTTTCTTTTTGATACCCGCACTTCAGGTTATGGTGGATCGGGAAGGAAATTCGATTGGGATGTGCTTTCGGATTACCGTGGAGAGGTGCCTTTTTTGCTGAGCGGAGGCATCTCGCCCGACGATGTAGAGTCCATCAAGGCTTTTTCGCATCCTATGTTTATGGGTATCGACCTGAACAGTTGCTTTGAAATATCTCCCGGATATAAAGATGCGGCATTGTTACAATCGTTTATAGAGAAAATCAGAAAATGAACAGGATAGATCAATTGTTTGACAAAAAGAAAAACGGCATTCTTTCGGTATTCTTCACGGCGGGTTATCCCCGATTGGACGATACCGCTTCCATTATTGAATCGTTGGCCGAGAACGGAGTAGATCTCATTGAGATTGGCGTTCCTTTCAGCGATCCCTTGGCCGACGGGCCGGTGATTCAGACAGCAAGCACACAGTCGTTGAAGAACGGCATGAGCGTGAAATTGCTTTTCAATCAACTCGCCGATATTCGTCAGAAAGTAAGCGTTCCGCTCATTCTGATGGGTTATCTGAATCCCATCATTCAGTTTGGGCCGGAAAGGTACTTCAAAACCGCAGCCGATTGTGGAATCGACGGACTGATTATTCCCGATCTGCCTTTTGCCGAATACATGGAATCGTATAAAGATGCTGCCGAGCGGCACGGATTGCATGTGATTATGCTCATTACACCCGAAACATCGGACGAACGCATTCGGCTGATCGACGAAAATACCGGCGGGTTCATTTATATGGTGTCGTCGGCATCGGTAACCGGAGCAAAAAATGTTTTTAGCGATGCTAATCTAGCGTATTTTCGCCGTGTAAATACCATGCAGTTGCGCCATCCGCGTTTGATCGGTTTCGGCATATCCAACAAAGTTACCTTTGATGCTGCATGCGAGGAGGCTTCGGGTGCTATTATCGGCAGCAAGTTTGTATCGCTGTTGGGAACAGAAAATTCCATTGACGAGGCAGTAAGAAAACTGATGGAAGCAATTCGTTAGCCCACTTCCAACGTTCTTTTTTCTTTACTGCTTTGAAAAGCCAGTTCAATGATGCGAATAACGTTGCGCGCTTCTTCGGGTTTCACTGCAAGTTTGGCTTTTCCTAGGATGGCATCGCGCAGATTGATGAAATATTCGCGATAATCCCCGTTTT
>JAAZMQ010000319.1 GCA_012798745.1 Bacteroidales bacterium | reverse complement strand
TGTAAAACGTCTTCAACCTCTTCACGATGTGGGATTAGGGTATGTAAAGCTCGGTCAGTCATCTGCCACTTTATCCGGTGGGGAGAATCAACGAGTGAAACTGGCCTATTATTTGGGCGAAGAAAAAACCGAACCTACCATTTTCATTTTCGACGAACCCACCACAGGGTTACATTTTCATGATATCAAAACACTCTTGAAAGCCTTTGATGCGTTACTTGAAAGAGGCCACACCGTTATTATTATCGAGCATAACATGGAAGTGATCAAATATGCCGACCATATTATCGATTTGGGTCCCGAAGGCGGGAAAGCCGGGGGATACATTGTCTGTGAAGGCACACCTGAAGAAGTTGCCGCTTGCGATAAATCGTACACCGGCCGGTTTTTAAAAGAGAAATTGCAATGAAATTCCTTTTTCAGCCGGAGTGCCCAGTAACCGGTTATCGACGATTTTTTTCAATCTTATTTCAATATACCGATACGCCGGCAGCACCTTGCATTAACGCCATGATGGAAGCCCCGAATGCGGCTATAAGTAAGATGTAAAGCACCATAACGATAGCAAGCCAGATAAGAGATGCCTTTGCCCAGTTTGATTTGTTGGGATTGATGTTTTCGTTGAATGCCCAAACAAACAGCATCACGATGTTTACAATAGGGATAAGCATGATGAGGTAGATGATCAGCCAGTCTTTTACTTTCATGACAGGCGCCTGCTTTAATTCATTGTATTCTTTTGCCGGAGGTGCGGTAGGAATTACGGGAGGTTGTTGTCCGGATTGAAATTCTTCGTTTTCCATTTTAAAAAAATTAAAGCGTTAAACATTTATGTAAAGAAGATGTTTTCTCCTTATGTGATATGTGATGTATTTATTACATTAACATTGTAAAACTAAAAAAGTTTAAAAATAGGAGGGAAAGAATTTCTTTTATGTTGCTTATTGATTCTCTTTGGGAGCTGCATGCCCCCTGCCGTTTGACAAACCCTGTGGTGTTTTTCATGCATTTTTATAGCCGGATAATTGAAAAACATCAATCGGAGTGTCGCACTTCTAATTTGAACTTAGGCAGGAGAGAACATGAAGATCGTAAGGATTAAATAAAATATTGGCAGAATGTCTCCCGACGCCCTGCCAAACTTGTTAACCTTAAATCTAATACTATTATGAAAAAACCACGTCACAAATATAAAAAAGAAATCAAAACGTACCAAATAATTTCAATAAAAAAGAAAAATTATTCTCAACATATCAATTTATTATTTTTCTGACTAAATTTCCGGCAAACCCATACCTGTGATTTTACGATACAAATCTAAGGCGTACAAATCGGTCATTCCCGAAACATAATCGATTATCGATTGGATTTTTCCGTATGCCGAGGGTGAATCGGTTTCGTATTGATCGGGTATTCTTCCCAACAGAAGTTGTGAGTAAACGTGAGAAGGTGTTTGCACGGCATGAATGAATTTTTCCAACAGAAAACCGATAATACGATAACCGGCTAATTCGATATCCAGCACGTCTTTCGAACGGTAAATGGTTGCCGCGGCAAATTTCGAACAGGTTTCGTAGGCGTTTTTTGCTTTTTCGGTAATACTTTTGATAAGCGCTTTTTGTTCTTCACCGGCAAGAATTGCCTCTTCGTTTTCCATAAATGCCCGTGCACATTCATCTACCAGCACCCCGATTACACTTGCCCGAAGATAGGCAATCTGTTCGTTTACGTCGTGTACCCGTTTAAGGTTCTTTTGATAATGGGTGCGTTGATTTTCCTCGAAAAAACCAAGCAGCAGATCAATGGTTTTTTCTGTAGTCACCAGATGAAGTTTGTGTGCATCTTCGATATCCATGATTTGATAGCAGATGTCGTCGGCCGCTTCCACCAGATAAACCAAGGGGTAGCGTGCAAATTTGGCCGGATTTTCGTTGAGGCAAGTGATACCCAATCCGCGAGCAATGGTTCGGTATTCGTTTTCTTCCGAAGCAAAGAATCCGAATTTATTTTTTCCTCCACTCAGTTCCGATGAAAAGGGATATTTTACGATGGATGCCAGTGTTGAATAGGTAAGTGCAAAGCCACCTCGTCGCCGTCCATAAAATTGATGCATGAGCAAACGAAGCGTGTTAGCGTTGCCTTCAAAGCAGGTAAAGTCGCTCCAACGGCCTCCTTCGTCTTCTACTTCGGTTTGCAGTTTTCGGCCTTCTCCTTCCGAAAAAAAAGACGATATGGCCTGTTCACCTGAGTGTCCAAATGGTGGGTTGCCCAAATCGTGTGCCAGACAGGCGGCAGAAACAATGGAGGCAATTTCCTCGAAATGAGCCGGTGAGTTCGGATATTTTTTTCGTAGTCCGCGTCCTACAATTTCTCCGAGAGAACGTCCAACGCTTGAAACTTCCAAACTGTGTGTCAGTCCGTTGTGTACAAAAATACTTCCCGGCAAGGGGAAGACCTGTGTTTTGTTTTGCAGACGCCGGAATGGCGAAGAAAAAATCAGCCGATCGTAATCGCGTTGATATTCTGTTCGATCCTGTTTCTTCTCACTTCGGTAGTCCTCCAGACCAAAACGTTTAATCGATAGCAGTTGAATCCAGTCCATTTTTTTGTTCTATTTCTTACAAATTTACAGGATATTTTCCGATTTTTCGTTGTGATTGACAAGAATCGGAACAATTTGATGGGATTATTATTTAAAACAATTATAAATAATTTACACTAAAAATGCGCTTCTTAGCCAAAAAATGCCCATCTTTGCATCTTAAAAACAAAAATATTGATTTGGAGGAATTGTATTAAATATGCGTCTCTCTGAACTACCTACCGGCGAAAAAGCATACATCTTGAAAGTGCATGGCAGTGGTGCGTTCAGAAAACGCCTTCTGGAGATGGGCTTTGTGCGAGGTGAAGAAGTGAAAGCGATCCTCAATGCCCCTCTTAAAGATCCCATCAAATATCAGATCATGGGTTATGAGGTTTCGTTGCGGCGGAGCGAAGCGGTGATGATCGAAATATCCATGCTAAAAGAAGATGTATTATCTTTTCGGCCGTGGGAAGAAGAAAAACAAGAATTATTGTCTACGGCGCAACAAGCTATACCCGAATGCAACAGAAGACAACGAAGAAGAAGAGGCCGTTTTCGTCACGATTCATCGCGCTGTGTCATTAAGGCCGCTCTTGTCGGGAATCCCAACAGTGGAAAAACATCTCTATTCAATCTTGCTTCCGGTGCACACGAACATGTGGGCAATTATGGCGGCGTAACTGTCGATTCCAAAATTGGCAGGTTGTATCACAAGGGCTACACCATAGAGCTCGTCGATTTGCCCGGAACCTACTCCTTATCTGCCTATACACCCGAGGAACGCTATGTACGCAACTATCTTGTGGAAGAACAACCCGATGTGGTCATCAACGTGGTGGGTGCGTCGGCGTTGGAAAGGAATCTGTATCTGACTACGGAGTTGATGGATATGGAGGTTCCGATGGTTATTGCCCTCAACATGTATGATGAGTTGGAACAAAGCGGCAGTAAATTCGATTATCCTGCCTTGTCGAAAATGATCGGCATCCCCATCGTGCCAACTGTTGCCAAGAGGGGAGAGGGCATTCCCGAGTTGCTCGACGAGGTGATTAAAAAATACGAAGGAGAAGACAAAAAAGAGCCTGTACGCATCCCGTATGGGAGAGTGCTTGAACGAGCTATTGAGCTCATGGAGCGGGA
>JAAZMQ010000365.1 GCA_012798745.1 Bacteroidales bacterium | reverse complement strand
TTATTTGCGGCAAATCGTATTCTTCGAGTAGAAACGGCTTCATTCCCATCTCTGCAGCATGACGTTCAGTCAAACCGCCTTCGGACGTCACTTTGTTGGTATCCAAATCGAGTTTGCCTCCGTTGGAGAAATACCACTCCTTTGTTCCTCCCGCCGAGTTGGTCTGACGAGAAGAGTAGATCACCTGAAAACCTTCGTCGGGATTATCAAAAGGCCCGTAATCGAAAACCGCCGTCAGCGTATCGCAATTTCTCCGCCCATCCTTCCACATGTAGATTCCTCCGTTTGCAACTACCGAACGCGGATATTCAAGACCGGAAAACCAATGAACCGTATCGATCTGGTGCGACATCCATTGACCGGGTATTCCCGACGAATAAGGCCAGAAGAGTCTATATTCAAGATATTTGCGCGGATCCCAAGGTTCATAGGGACGATTCATCAAATAGCGCTCCCAATCGGTATCCGATTCCTTTATCTCGGCCACCAATTGCGGTCTTCTCCATCTGCCGGGCTGATTGACGTTCCACGTCATCTCCACAGCTACTATCTTGCCGAACTTGCCCGAGCGGATATATTCGCGAGCTGCATGATAATTGGATCCACTGCGCCGTTGCGAACCTATCTGAATAACTTTATTGGTTTCTTTGGCTGCTTTCAGGGCCTCGTTCGCATCATCCATCGTTTCGGCAAACGGTTTCTCGCAGTAGGCATGACAACCCGCTCTCACGACTTCGGCAAGATGAAGCGCATGCTGAAAATCGGCTGTACTGATAATGACCGCATCGGGCCGCTGTTCCCAAAGTTCATCGGTATTCCTGGCCGTTTTTATCGTCTCTCCCGTCTGAGCCTTGTACCATGCCACACCCTCGTCGCGACGTCGGTTCCAGATGTCGCAAATGGTGTAAAGTTCAAAATTCATCTCTTTCGCATATTTCAAGAAGGCTTTGCCTAGCGAACTGCGAAACCGGTCGGAAAAACCAAGTACCCCGACACGGATCCTGTCGTTGGACCCCATAATATTTCGGTAACTTCTCGCCGAAAGATTCCTTCCCCCCAACGCTAGGCCGGCTGCTCCCAATGCCGATTTTTTAATGAAATCTCTTCTTGTTTTCATAGTCATCTTTTTATTTACAAATAACATCTTATGTATCAGTCTTCTTTTACCCCTCCGCAAAATCTGCCGAAAATGCATTTATTTTTTCATCGGCAAGATCTCCACCGATAACCACTTTGTGTTTGAATACGACTTTTTCACCCGGTTGCAACTCCAGCTTTACCGGATGAGCATCCTTATCCACCGCCCTTCCCGCTAGATTGTTGTGGGCAAAAAGACCATAACCGCGCGCATGAGACCAACCGGGATAATTGGAATTTCCCGGATGGTCCAATATGACAACCGTAATAACTTCCCCTTCTTTCTCTGCACGTAAGGCGACCCAGCGACTGCGTTTCCCCCATACCCCCTTCTCTCCGATCAATCCTTCGGCATTTCGATAAACCCCGTCAACTTCCTCATTATTCAAAACCGGGACCTCCGTGACGTTCTCTTGGGCTGCAAGAATTTTTTTCGACTTATCCGAAGGCTCTTCAAAGACCCTATCCATGCGCATCCCTATCAGCCCTTCTTTGTTCTCCGTGAAGGTGACCTGCTGTTGGGCCGTTAGTTCAGTAATCCTTTCGATGGTGCGGATACTGTCGTTCTCAGCGAAAAAATAGGTCGTTTTTTCGCTCAACAAAATAGCGTTATTGAAATCGACCCAATCAGATTTTGTTGTCAATTTCCCCGTCTTGGAATCGGCCTCCACAATTTCCCTAAACTTTATCGATCCATAACGGGGTTTATCTTCAGGTTCGATTGCAAAGGAACTGTTCCAAAAATCCAATCCGTTTACATCACCGAAGCTGAACCACAAACCCACATGATGGGGATGATCTGTCCGCTCGAAAGGTCGGGGATGAAGAGGATAACCCCGCGTGATCTCTTTTCCCGATGCAGTTACGATAGGATACAGCACCGGTTTTCCTATCGTATCGGAGTAGATAAGGGAGGTAAAATATTCCGTTCCAACATAAACATCGATTTGTTTGCCCTCTCCATTATATTTGAAATCGATCTTCGGAGTAGACGAAGAACACCCTACTCCTACTCCCACAATTAAAACAATTAAGGTATTTATAATCTTTTTCATGTACACCTTATCTTAGCCTGTTCTTTTGTGTTTGTTTCTTCCGGCGTTTGCTTGCATTCCGTCGGAATTTATCGGGACAATCTGCCAAAGTGCGTTAGAAAACGCTTTTTGACAATAAAAAACAATCAAACGCCTCTTGTGGGATGCGGTTGAATTGTTGTCAACTCCTCGATTTTCACCGGCCGATGTTCCTCAATCGATTTGCGTGCAGCAATACCGATGAGGCAGGCCATCGCTCCGTCGCGCGTGCCGGCAGAGTGTTTGTAAGGATCGGGCAT
>JAAZMQ010000318.1 GCA_012798745.1 Bacteroidales bacterium | reverse complement strand
GATCCTGCATTAGCTTTTATCGAATTTCAAAATGAAGACAATATTTTTTGGGGGGCCATTGGGCAATCACTCGAACAAGCTCCTACTTATCGGGCTCTTCTTTGTCGACAATTTTCTCAATGGCTGAAAAACAAATATGGAAGCCAGACCAAATTGGAAAAAGCATGGGGTGCCGAAAACATTCCAGCAGGAGAAACGATTGAAAAAGAAAATATTTTTCCCCGGCCGAATCATGTTTTGTTTAGTCAGGAATATGAACATGCTTTAAGGGAGAATCGCCTGATGGAGACTCATATTCTTGATAAAATGCGGTTTTTGTATGAGAAACAGTTGGAATTTTATAAAAAATTTGAAGAAGCTGTTCGTAAAACCGGTTATAAAGGTATTTTGATCGGTTCATGTTGGCAAGCAGGATCCGGTATATCGAATTTATATAATCTTCATGCCGATTATATGGTGGGTATGATTGACCGGCATAACTATTTCGGTGGCGGAGAAGGTGGACATCAAATAGCAGGAGGTTTGGTAAAAAATGATTCCCATCTTTGGCAGCCGGGTTCCGGATTGTTAAGCACCGGTTTACAAGCTGTAGTTGACCGGCCTTTTTCTTTATCGGAATGGATGAGCCTGATACCCAACGAATGGACAGCCGAAGCTGCTCCGCTTATAGCCATTTACGGATTAGGCTTGCAGGGTTGGGATGCATCTTTTTCATTTGCTACAGATATTCCCGGGTTTTCAAGGTATTTGCAATCGGAAAGCCACGGCGTTTACAACGCCACCAGTCCTTTGCACATGGGGCTTTACCCCGCTCTTGCCCGCATGATTTACCGCGGCGATGTTACCGAAAGCCCGGTAATCGCAACGCGGAATGTACATATCCCTTCGCTGGCTGACGGGGAACTGAGTTTTACTGAACTGGTGAAGCAAGGTTACGACGATAAAAGTTTTACTGGCACAGTAACACCTGAAATGCTGGCCATCGGACGTTTCCCGGTTCAATTTACCGAACAGTACATGGAAACGGAAATTCCTGATGTTTCGGAATACTGGAATGAGGTATCCAAAACCATTATTTCGTCAACCGGAGAGTTAAAGTGGAGTTACGGGGATAAAAACTTTGTTTCAGTCGATACAAAAGGAACCAAAGGAATAATCGGTTTTGCTCGGCATGAGAAGGTTACTCTGCGCAACTGGGAAATCGAAACAGAAAATCCGTTTGCTGTTATTTTGATTACTGATCTTTCTGAAAAAGGAGATTTATCCGAAACCGAAAAAATTTTGGTTTCGGTAGTTGCCCGCGTTCGAAATACAGGGATGGAATACGAATATGTTGGCAATGACACTTTCTTAAAAAGGGTTGGAGATAAGCCATTGTTGTTAGAACCTATAAAAGCGACAATTTCAGTAAAGAACATGAAAAATTTTGAAGTGGTAATTTTAGATCATGACGGAAGGTTGACGAATCGTAAAATTCCGATAAATAATGGTGTGTTTGAAGTTGACGGAAGTCGGGATAAAACACTGTATTATCTGATTATCAATAAAAGTCTCCGGTGATTTATTCTTACCGGTAAGGGGAAGGAAGGCATTTTATATATAAAAGCATCAAATTTTATGAAATAGTTTCATGAGAGCTTTTGAAAGTAAAAAGGGAATGTATGGACTTTGTGTACAGCTTCGATTTTTTATAATTCACTGAAGAAAAAGAAAAAATAGATTAATATGAAAAAAGTATTTTTGAGTTTGATTTTTTTAGGGACAATTTTTTTTGGCTTTGCTCAGCAAGATCAAAAAATTTACCTTTTGGTAAGAGCAGATGATATGGGATCCTTTCATGCTGCCAATATTGGATGTATTCAATCGTATCATGAAGGGATTGTTCGGTCGATAGAGCTTATGCCTGTTTGTTCGTGGTTTCCCGAAGCAGTAAAAATACTAAAGGAAAACCCAGGTTGCG
>JAAZMQ010000037.1 GCA_012798745.1 Bacteroidales bacterium | reverse complement strand
CTATATTGGTAACACCTACCCTTATCCGATATCCGTTTTCTATCCATCGAAGCTGTTCGAGCGACTCGGCTTTCTCAAGTGTCGACTGCGGCAAAGAAACAATTTCTTCTAGAATATCTGCCCGATAACCATAAATACCGATATGCTTGTAAAACACATGATAGTCGAGCCATTGACTTTGATCGATATCGCGAACATAAGGGATTACTGACCGACTGAAATAAAGCGCCTCAAAATTTTTGTTGATAACAACTTTAGGTGATGCGGGATTAAACAGCGCCTCAATCCCCTCTTCTTTGCGGAAGGGTTTAACCAACGTGGCCAATTGCACTTCCGGCGAATCGAAACAATTTTTCAACCGGTCAATCTGTTCGGGTTGAATAAAAGGTTCGTCACCTTGAATATTGATCACCACATCTGCATTTTTCCCAATTTTTCGATACGCTTCAAAACACCGGTCTGTACCGCTGCGATGAAGCGGAGAAGTCATTACCACATTTCCTCCAAACGATTGCACAACATCAAAAATACGCGCGTCATCAGTAGCTACCCACACTTCGGCAACAGCCTTTTTTACCTGTTCGTATACCCGTTGAATCATAGGTTTACCGTCCATATCGGCCAATGGTTTACCGGGAAAACGCGTAGAAGCGTACCGCGAAGGTATAATCGCTATAAATTCCATTATTCTATTTCTTTTGATTCGTTATAAAACATTCGTCGCCTTATAAAAAATTGACGAAATAAAAAATACAAAGACATGCGGATATGCCTTTAATTCAAACGGGAAATCGACTTTACCCCTTTTACGGCACTTAGTTTTCGGATAAGCTGTTCGAGTATTTGTGTACTCGCCACCGAAATGGTGATGTTTCCCTGAAAAAGTCCATCGGTTGAATCGATGTTGATCGAACGCATCAGCACTCCCTCTTCTTTGGAAATAATCGACATCAACGACGAAACAATATTGATCTGATCATTGCCAACTACACGCAAAACGGCAGAATAATTGGCATTGCCCGACGAATGCCCCGACCAACGGGCATTGAGTACCCGATAGCCGTAGCGGGAAAAAAGATTGTGCGCATTAGGACAATTAACCCGATGAATTCGGATTCCCTGCGACGACACAAAAGCAAATATTTCATCCCCGTAAATGGGGTTGCAACATTTAGCCAATTTGTAATCCACCCCCGTAAGGTTTTGATCGATGATCAACTCATCGCGTGTGGCCAACTCCTCCATGGGCGAATGCATTACAAAATTCTCGGCAGGTGCAGGAGCAGGCGCTTCGCGCATTTCTCCTTCTTTATTTTCAAGTTCGAGATACCTGTCGATAATCCAATTGATATCCAGTTTTCCCGCTGCAATATCTACATAAAAATCGGTTACGGTTTTGTATTTGAGCTTTTTGATCAATTGCATCAACACCGCATCGTTCTGCTCAATCTTGCGATTCTTCATGCGACGCGCCAACATCTCCTTGGCAATATCCACCTGTTTTCCGGCTTCTTCTTTCAACAACTGCCGTATTTTTGTTTTTGCTTTTGCCGTAACCACAAAGTTCAGCCAATCTTGCTTGGGCGTTTGGTGAGGCGAAGTAACAATTTCCACCTGATCGCCGCTTTTAAGAACATGTTTGATGGGAACATTTTTTTTGTTCACCATCCCCGATACACAAGTAGCTCCCAACTTAGAATGAATAGCAAACGCAAAATCGAGAACCGTAGCACCTTTGGGCAACTTGATAAGATCGCCTTTGGGGGTAAAAACAAAAATTTCCTTATCGTACAGGTTCAATTTGAAATCGCCCAACTTCTGATGCATGTCGCCTTCTTTATTGTCGAGCGATTCACGCAACGAACTCAACCAATTGTCGAGTGTAGATTCTTCTTTTATTCCTTTATACTTCCAGTGCGCCGCCAATCCTCGCTCGGCAATCTCGTCCATCCGACGGGTACGGATTTGCACTTCCACCCATCGCGATTGCGGGCCGAGGACAGTGATATGCAACGATTCGTATGCGTTGCTCTTTGGAATCGAGAGCCAATCTCGCAAACGCGTGGGATTGGGCTGATACATATCCGTGATGATGGAATAAACCTGCCAACACTGTGCTTTTTCCTGGTCGGGCGGCGAATCCAAAATAATACGGATGGCAAAAAGATCGTAAATATCCTCAAATTCCACTTTCTGCTTCTTAAGCTTGTTGTTGATGGAATAAATGGATTTTGTACGACCTTTAATATCGTATTTCAATCCGGTTTTATCGAGTCGTTCCTTTACCGGTTTAATAAATTCCTGAATATATTTATCCCGCGAACGCTTCGTTTCATTGAGTTTGCGGGCAATGTAATCGTAAGTTTCCCTGTCGGTATATTTCAACGACAGATCCTCGAGTTCCGATTTTATGGTATATAAACCCAACCGATGAGCCAATGGCGCATACAGATAGGAAGATTCTACAGCCAGAGCAAGGCGGGTGGATTGATCTTTAAAGGCAGCATCGCGCATCTGCTGAAGATGTTGAGCGATCATGATGAACACCACACGAATATCTTCGGCCATCGAAAGCAGCAGCTTCATATAATTCTCGGATTCGACAGCCGATTTTTTATCGCTAAACTCATTTACTTTAATTAAACCATGCAAAATGGTTTCCACCCCTTCTCCAAAATGGTTTTTCACCTCAGAGATATCGTAATGGCCCCTCGATACAGCATGAAAAAGAAAAACAGCCCCTACAGTCGATTGTTTCAAACCAATCTCATCCATTGCTATTACGGCTGTTTTCATAGCAAGCAACAATTTCTCTTCAACATCAGGTTCTGAAGCTTCAGTCGACTGACGTATCGAATCGCGAAGAATATTTTTCAAAAACGCAACTCGATGTAAATCCCACTCACTCCTCAGAAACCGATAGATTTTTCTGTAGAGTGCTAAAAATTCTTTTTTGTTTATTTTCAACTCATTATTATTCATTCCACTTTAAACGTACAGAAGACAGAAAAGGAGCAATGTATGCTACAACAAAATTACATGATAATTTTCAATTTCCACACAAACCTGTAAAAATTTCCGCCCCTGAAAATCAAGTCGCATTATAAAAAAATACACACTGCTTTACAGGGTGTAATGTACAAATTTTCTCCCTTAAAAAAACCCTTTAAAAAAGAAATTATTTAAATTATTTCATATCGAAACATTCATTTTTCGAGGAGCATTTTTGTGCCGAAATCAATGTTTTACATTATTTGACATTTTTGGCGCACAGTAATATACGTATCAAAAAACGAACTCCAAAATCAACATGAATTCATTTTAAACACTGATTTTCTGAACAATATTTGCCAAAAATGGTTCAGAATGCCCGTAAAAATCGTTTTCCGACGAAAGTGAAAAGTTTTTTTATCCTCCATCGGATTTTCCGACAGACGTAAAAACATTGTTTTTCTCATTTTTTGACAACATGCTTTAACAAATGAAACCGGTTTACCCTCTAAACACGATGATTTTTTGCACAAAACGACGTCAATGTGTACTTATTGGATTTTCCGATAAAAAATAAAAGTTTTTTCAACTCGTCGGAAAATCCGACAGAAGAATTTATTTGGTTATTGTTAACACACGCTTTCCGAAAAAGGATAAAATTTTCATGCGTTGTGACCTCGTTTTCCGGCGAGGGATAAAATTTTTCCCCGTCACGGATAGAAATTCCGATAGAAGCAAAACATCACGAATAAACACACCGAAAAATCTATTCGCCACAAAACGAATAATTCACAGAAAAAAAAATCATTATTTTACCTCCAATATTAAAATTGGAGCCAACATTTGGCAATCATTTATTCCAATATTCTCTATTTACACACAATATATTTATATTGCGAAATATTTAACACTAGTATTATAAATCTTTTTATTAAAAGATTTGCATATATAAAAAATACATGATATTTTTGGCAAAAATTTTAAAACAAAGGCAGCTATTTACAAATTCCGGAGGGAAGAATGGGTGAATTTGGGGATTTTTTTACGAAAAAGAAGATATAATGACAAATTAATACCGAACTTATGAATCTAAAAAAGCTGGAACGACAGTACAAAAACGAGCTTCTCGACAACATTGTCCCTTTTTGGCTCGATAAATCGCAAGACGAAGAATACGGCGGATATTTCACGTGTCTCGACCGCAAAGGCAATGTGTTCGACACCGATAAATTCATGTGGCTGCAAGGACGGCAGGTGTGGATGTTTTCCACCCTCT
>JAAZMQ010000317.1 GCA_012798745.1 Bacteroidales bacterium | reverse complement strand
TAGGAAAACGATGTTATTGCTGTCTAATGTATTAAACGCAGGAAAGTGTACATGGAAGAAGAACAACTCATACAAGAAATAGTTTGTGGTAATACCCTTGCATTTAAAATGTTAATGGAAAAATATCAGAACAGAGTGTTTTGTGTTGCTATGGGTTTTGTTCATTCGAAGGAAGATGCTGAAGATCTGACACAAGAAGTGTTTATCAAGGTTTATCTATCGTTATCGACTTTTAATCATGAGTCGAAGTTTTCAACTTGGCTCTATCGAATAACCATCAATACTTGCATTAATTTTGCAAATCGTAATCGTAAAAGGCGGTTATTGCAATCACTTGAGGATGTTTGGCATAGTGCATTTAATCAGCGTGATGAAGAGCAAACGCCGTTGGAAAAAATGGAAATATCGGAACGTAATTTACTCATAAAAAAAGCTATCGATTCTTTATCTGACAGACAACGCGTCGCTTTTATTTTGAGTAAGTATGAAGAACTTCCGCAAAAAGAAATTGCAGCGATTATGAACACTACGGAAGGTGCAGTAGAACAATTGTTACAAAGGGCAAAAAATAATTTGCAGAAAAAATTGAAGCGATCCGTAGGAAATTAAAAAAGAATATGTCTAAATGTATAAAGACTCAAATGAGAGCAGAAAATTACATAGATGATTTTATTCGGGGAGAGAAACATACAGAACCCAATCCGTTCCTGAGTACTCGTATAGTGGCAGAAATTGAGAAAATGCAACAAGCAGAAATCAAAAAAGTCACGTGGTGGCAGATTGTTGTCTTTGTTGCATGTATTGTTACTATGGTGTTTCTGGGAATTACCATTGGCAATAGCTACATTAGCCATATTTCTCAGGAGATAACGATGAATATTAACGATAATGAAATTGAAAATTTAGGATATTATTCTCTGAATAATTATGAATAAAACCAATAAAATATGGATAGGGATTGTTGTGTTATTAGTTGTGTTGAATTTAACTACTATTGGCACAATTCTTTATCGTAATTATCGAGAAAATAGTGATGATATTGCTATTTCGTTGTCGGAGGAAGGACAGAATCGAATCTCCGGAAGATATTTTCGTCAGACATTGGGTTTTAATGATGATCAGATGGAAGTATTCCGAAAGGCAAATCGTGAATTTCAACCTGCTGCAGCACGACTTATATTTTCAATTGATTCGCTTAAAATGGAGATGTTTAACGAACTGAATAAAAATAGACCCGATACCGTAAAATTAAATTATTTGTCGGAACAATTAGGGAAACATCACGCCGAATTGAAGAAAATCACGAATAGTTTTTATTTGAAAATGAAACAGGTATGTGACTCTTCGCAATGTGTCGTGCTACAAAAAACATTTTTGCCATTGTATTACAATGAAACTATTCAAAAACGTCGCGGATATGGTTATGGCGACAGTATAGGAACAAATCAGGGTTTTCGACACCGATATGGGCGTACTACTCAACCATAAAAATTAAATAGTTAATAACATATATAAAAACAGAGAATTATGAAAACAAAATTAGCAGTTACAGTATTGGCATTTGTTGCGACTATAGGATTAGCAACCGGTCAGAATCAAAAACAGAATCAAACTAAAAAATCGGAAACGACAACTATTCAACGAGGACCCGCCTTTGTGGATAAAAACAATAACGGCATTTGCGATAATTTCGAAAAGGGGAACCCCAGGAATCCCGATGCAAACGGCAGGCGAGCCCTCTGTGACGGCAGTGGTAGAGGACAAGGCCGCGGACAGAGGAAGGGATCCGGCCTTTGTAATGGGAAAGGCGGCGGAGTGAATTTTATAGATGCCAATAAAAACGGTATTTGCGATCGAAGAGAAGCTAAATGACTTCGCTGTTAGAAAGAATTACCGATTTTTCATTATCTTTGTAATCGAATTAAAAATCCGATAAAGTAGTATGTTTGAGAATCTAAGCGAGAGACTTGAAAGATCGTTTAAAATACTGAAAGGTGAAGGAAGAATCACCGAAATTAATGTTGCCGAAACATTAAAAGATGTTCGTCGTGCTTTACTTGATGCCGATGTCAACTATAAAACAGCCAAAGAGTTTACCGAAACCGTAAAGCAAAAAGCACTAGGCCAAAATGTGCTTACTGCCATTAAGCCGGAACAGCTGATGGTAAAAATTGTTCACGATGAGCTTGCAACGCTCATGGGTGGAACGGCAGTCGATATCAATATCAAGGGTAGTCCTGCAATTATTCTTATAGCAGGGCTTCAAGGTTCGGGTAAAACCACTTTTTCGGCTAAGCTGGCAAATATGCTGAAATCGAAACGAGGCAAGAATCCTCTTTTGGTTGCGGGTGACGTGTATCGTCCGGCAGCTATTGAGCAATTGAAAGTTTTGGGAGAACAAATCGGTGTATCGGTTTATGCCGAGGAAGCCAACAAAAACCCTGTGAAAATTGCGCAGAATGCTATTCAGTATGCTAAACAGCACGGGAAAGATCTTATCATTATTGACACGGCGGGTCGTTTGGCTATTGATGAGCAAATGATGGACGAAATCGAATCGATTAAGAAAGCCGTGAACCCGCAGGAAATTCTTTTTGTTGTGGATGCCATGACCGGACAAGATGCGGTAAACACGGCAAAAGAATTCAATGAGCGGCTCGATTTTGACGGGGTGGTCCTTACCAAGCTCGATGGCGATACGCGTGGTGGAGCGGCTTTATCCATACGTTCGGTTGTAAATAAACCGATTAAGTTTGTAGGAACCGGCGAAAAATTTGATGCGATCGACGTATTTCATCCTGAACGCATGGCCGATCGTATTTTGGGGATGGGAGATATTGTTTCATTGGTGGAAAAAGCCCAGGAACAATATGACGAAGAAGAAGCGCGTCGTCTTCAGAAAAAGATAGCTAAGAATCAGTTCGATTTCAACGATTTCCTTTCTCAAATTAAGCAGATAAAAAAAATGGGGAACCTGAAAGATTTGGCATCGATGATTCCCGGTGTGGGAAAACAAATCAAAGATCTCGATATCGATGATGATGCTTTTAAAGGGATAGAGGCTATTATATTGTCTATGACGCCGGATGAGCGCTCTCACCCGGAAATATTGAACGGAAGTCGGCGTGCGCGTATTGCAAAAGGAAGTGGTACGAGCATTCAGGAAGTGAATAAACTCATCAAACAGTTCGACGAAACTCGCAAAATGATGCGTTTGATGACCCAGGGAGGTCCTAGGGCAATGATGAGAAATGTGAGAAGAAGATAAAGAGTAATGATATGCAACTTATTGATGGGAAGGCTGTAGCAGCCGAAATAAAGAAAGAAATTGCCGAAGAAGTCAAGAGAATGAAAGCTGAGGGAGCAAAAACTCCTCATCTGGCTACTGTTCTCGTAGGACACGATGGCGGAAGCGAAACCTATGTGGCCAATAAGATTAGAACCTGTGAGGAATTGGGTTTTAAATCTACTCTTGTTCGTTACGAAGATAATGTAAGCGAGAAAGAGCTTCTCGCTTGTGTGGATCGGCTCAACAAAGACGACGATGTGGATGGTTTCATAGTACAATTGCCGTTGCCGAAACACATTTCCGAAGATAAAATTATTGAAGCTATTGATTATCGTAAAGATGTCGACGGTTTTCATCCCGTCAACGTAGGACGTATGGCACTCGGTTTGCCGTGTTTTTTATCAGCTACACCATCGGGCATTTTGGAGCTGCTTAAACGTTACAATATAGAAACCCGGGGTAAACATTGTGTGGTGCTGGGACGTAGCAATATTGTAGGTAAACCCGTTGCCATGTTGATGTTGCAAAAAAGTTATCCCGGTGATTGCACTGTGACCGTTTGTCACAGTCGCACAAAAAACATCAAGGATATGTGTCTTCAGGCCGATATCATTATTGCGGCCATTGGGGTTCCTGAGTTTGTGAAGGGCGATATGGTAAAAGAGGGGGTTGTGGTAATAGATGTCGGTACAACCCGCGTTCCTTCCACCAAGACCAAATCGGGATTTAAACTTACCGGTGATGTGGCATTTGATGAAGTCGCTCCCAAATGTTCATACATTACTCCTGTTCCCGGTGGTGTCGGCCCCATGACCATCGTCTCACTCATGAAAAATACCCTTTTAGCGGCTAAAAAAGCAATTTACCGATAAAGGGGATCTTTTTTTACCAAATTTTTGTCAATTCTTTAAAAGTCTGAACCGAGGGATCGTTTTTGCTTTCTTCGGTAGCGTCATTCATTCCGTCTATAAAGATGCGGGTATTGTTCCAGAAGGTCTGCATAATGCCGGCATAACGTGGTTTCATTTCTTTTGAAGCGTTTTCTTTAAACATATTCATCATTTTTACCTGATTAAGTGCCACATCCGTTTTTTGCCAAGGGCAGGCAATCACGTTAAATCCTTTCGCTGCAAACAAAACGGGCGTGGGGTGTGCTTTTTCGTAATGCCAATCGTTGATGACTACATCTTTGGGAATCATGTCCAATGCCCTGTAAGTATTGTTGTAGCTTCCTTCCCATAGACCGATGCCGGTGGTTTTTCCATCAATCAGTCGGTCGCCCCAAATCCATAATTCTTTTCCGTTTTGAG
>JAAZMQ010000316.1 GCA_012798745.1 Bacteroidales bacterium | reverse complement strand
GCTAAGTTTGTTTCGTCCCCCACTATATACGACAAAAGCAAATTTCTTACTATCCGGAGACCATGTACCGCCCGATTCAATATAACTGAAATCGTCAATTTCGCTGGTCCTGTCTAAACTGGAAACTTTTTTTAAAATTTTTCCTGTTCGTGCATCGGCAATAAACAAATCCAGCGTAAAAATACCTTTGTCGGAAAAGAAGGCCAAGTATTTTCCGTCAGGACTTAACGAAGGAGAAACATTGGTTGAACTGCCGTTTTTTTCGGAAATGATTTTATTTCCCGCCAGCGTATAGGTAGAGTCTTTCATGAATTGTTTATAATGATTTTCGGTAGCAATTTTCCACATTGCCGACAAGGTTTTCGTATTGAAATGAAAGACGCTGTCAATAGCAACATCCACGCCCCATTGTGCCGTTTTTTCAAAAAGCGGCATGATAATGGTATCGCCCCAAGTTTTCCCGATAAATGCCCATAATGCTTGCCCGTATCGGTAAGGGAAATATTCGGAAGGATTTTCCAAATCGTCGATGGTGGGAAATCTTTTGTTGAGAATAGCATCTCGCATCCACATGGAGGTATTGGGATCGATGCTGCCAATCGAGAGGTATTCGGCCATTCCTTCCACCATCCATAAAGGCAGATTGTTGATGGAGTAATGCACAGAATCGGGATTCAATAATTTATTGTACTGAAACGCGTGAACCAATTCGTGTCCAAGTACGTGGTCGGTTTGGTACAACGTAGGCGCAAAAGGCATGATAACCCGCTGTTTTAAACTTTCTGTGACCCCGCCTGTTCCTTCGGCAATGATGCTGCTGATGGCGTTGGTTTGCTGGAAATCAGCATGATATGCATAAAGAATAATGGGGTTTTTTATTCGGAAAGTATCTTTAAATATGCGTTGATGCATGTGATACCATTCTTCTGCCCAGCCGGTGAAATAATTGATCATCGTATCGTTTTTCAGATAGTGATGAATTTCAAAATGGGGCGATCGTGCAACCTCAAATCTAAATTTTTTATAACTCGGTTTATTCCTGCCAAAATACTGTGCATACGTTACAAACGTATTCAATTGAAGGATGGTTATTACTGCAATTAAAACGGCCTTTGTATTTAAGTTTTTCATAAACATTCCTCCCCTTCGTATTTTTTATGATATCATAGATTTAACGTCTGAATGCGGCACATGTTCACGAAAAGGGAGAAAATTTTGTAAAAATGCCTTATTTTTTAATCATTCCAAGCTACCGAAATTCAATTTTGAAAGTAAAAAATTCAATCAATAGGGTGTTATTAATGCCCAAAACAACAATATTAAACAATATTAAAGCTCATTTTCAGACCTAAGAACTAATTGCTTTTTTCAATATTAAAATATGCATTCCCAATGTTGTCAATGATATCGGAAGCAACAAAACTACGCGGATGAATGGTTTTTTGCGTTAGATTTGCCGTTAATCCGTGAAGATAAACACCGATTTTTGCAGCATGGATGGGTTCGTATCCCTGAGCCAATAAAGAGGTAATTATTCCGGTTAGCACATCGCCGCTGCCGGCTGTAGCCAGGGCCGGCGTTCCCGAATCATTTACATATAAATTTTCGGAATCGATGATCAACGAATGGGCGCCTTTTATGACGACAATAAGATGATATTTTTGTGCGAATGCAATTGTTCTTTCTATTTTTTCATAGTCGTCGCACCACTCCCCTATCAACCTCGAAAGCTCCTTAGGATGCGGTGTTAAGATGGTTTTTGGTGAAAGAAGTGAAAGCCATTCAGGGTGAAGCGACAGTATATTTAATCCGTCGGCATCAATTACGGTTGGCAACTTGTTTTTTTGCAAAAAACGATAAAATGCCTGTTGTGTTTCCTCCTGCTTTCCTATACCGATACCTATACCAACAGCATCGGGATGCAACTCAAAATCGATATCGGAAATATGTTCGAACTTTTTGTCTTCAATTGCCATTGCTTCAGGGAAATAGGTTTGAATGACCTGTGTGCCGCATTGGGGTAAATAAGCGGTTACCAAACCACACCCGGTTTTCAGTGCAGCTTTTGAGGCCAGACATACCGCTCCCGTCTTTCCAAGACTTCCACCAATGATAAGTGCATGGCCTTGAGTGCCTTTATGTGCAAATTTGGACAAAGGTTTTAAAAGTTCACGGATATCTTTCTTTTCAATGAGGAATTGTTTGGTGGAAGCTTCCGCTATCGCTTTTTCGCTTAAACCGATACTTACGATCGTTACATTACCGACAAAACGGTAATTATCAGGTAAATACAAAGCGAGTTTTGGAATTTGAAAAGTAACGGTTTCGTCTGCTTTAACCGCAAATGTGGTTTTTTTATCGAGAAATAGCCCGCTTGGTAAATCAATGCTGACAATCGTTTTCCCACTTTCGTTCATTTTTTGAATCACTTCCGCAGCAATGCCCGTTATTTCTCGTGACAAGCCTGTTCCAAAAAGAGCATCAATCAGTATGTCGTATTTCGAAAAATCCGGAATGTCCTCTTTTGTGGTAATTCGATTGAAAGGGATATTTTCGGCTTTCACACGGCGAACATTATGTGCACAATCTTCGGTATATTTCTCACTGTATTCAACAACACTTGTATGTACGCGATAACCTGCTTTATGGAGCATTCGTGCAACCATTAACCCATCGCCTCCGTTGTTGCCTACCCCCGACAAGATGAGGATAGAAATGTTTTTATCGGGATATTTTTTGATAAACCAATCATAAAAAGCACCGGCTGCCCTTTTCATTAACTCGAGCGATGAAATTCCTTCATAATGAATGGTCTTTGCGTCTATTTCTCTGATTTGTTCGGCAGAAAGAATCTTCATAAACTACTTTTTTAATTGTCGCAAATTTACGGCATAATTTTTAATTTATGCACCGGGAAATAAAAATTTCCTCTTCGCACATGGGATGGGCTCTTTTTTATCGATCTTTTTTGAATTGATTACTGCACACTTAGATTAACCAAAGAAAAAAGTTGAGGAGAGTATGTTATTAAAAAAGAGGTATTCCGATGATGAAATACCTCTTGTTTACTTCGAAAAAAGTGCGCAGGATGAGACTCGAACTCACATGCCGTTACCGGCACTACCCCCTCAAAGTAGCGTGTCTACCAATTTCACCACCTGCGCAAACGCAAAAAAGTGCCCGGAACAGGGCTTGAACCTGCATGTTGTTGCCAACACTAGTCCCTGAAACTAGCGCGTCTGCCAATTCCGCCATCCGGGCGCTAAACGTATTTTTTGAATCAAAAAAATTACAACCTCTGTTGTTGATTTACTTTTGCGGATGCAAAGTTATTCAATTTTTAAACCTCTACCAACATTTTTGGATCTTTTTTGATAAAAAAGCCACTAATAAACGTATTTGTATTACCAGTCGATGGGAGTTTTTCCATGAGCAATCAAATAGGCATTCGTTTTGCTGAAATGCTTATTTCCAAAGAATCCCCGATTGGCAGAGAGGGGCGAAGGGTGAGGAGATTTTAGGATAAGATGTTTATTCGGATCAATATTTTCACCCTTTCGCTGTGCGTATGCCCCCCAGAGAAGAAATACCAGATGTTCGCGTTCGTTGGCCAAATGCCATATTGCAGCATCGGTAAACTCTTCCCATCCCCTTCCCTGATGCGAACATGCCCGATGTGCTTGAACCGTCAGAATGGCATTCAGAAGAAATACACCCTGCTTGCACCAACGCTCCAAATTACCCGATTTCGGAATAGGTTTACCCAGATCGTTATGGATCTCTTTGTAAATGTTAAGCAACGAAGGCGGAATTTCTACTCCCTCGTTCACCGAAAAACACAACCCGTGAGCCTGACCGGGCGCATGATAAGGGTCTTGTCCCACGATAACAACTTTTACTTGATCAAACGGACATTGATCGAAAGCATTGAAGATAAGTTTTGCAGGGGGATAAATGGTTTTTGTGCGATACTCCTCGCGTACAAAATCGGTTACCTGTTTAAAATAAGGTTTTTCGAATTCGTTTTTTAATCGTTCTTTCCAGCTTTGTTCAATTATTACATTCATCTTTCATCCATTTAGGTGCACTAAATTAGAAAAAAACGACAACTTTACCTTCTTTTCTCTTTTTTTTCTTTTTGTGTATTCAATCCGCCGATGCAATTTATTACAAAAAGGAGTTTGCTTTATGCTACGGTTATCAGGGTGTGTTTAACATAGTGTAGCCGTTTAAATCAAAAAAATACCTTTTTTTCTCGCTTCATGGCGCATCTCTTTCGGCCATAAACTGGCCTGAATTTCCCCAATGTGAGCTTTGCGTAGATAATACATACATAAACGCGACTGCCCTATACCTCCTCCTATTGTTTGTGGCAATTCGCCGTTTAATAATCGCCGATGAAAATACAACAACAAACGATCTTCTTGGTTTTTAGTCTTTAACTGCTGTTTTAAGGATTCGGAATTCACACGAATTCCCATTGATGATAGTTCCATACTGAGTTGCAACACCGGATTCCAGACCAACAAATCGCCGTTTAAGCCCTGATAACCCTCTTCGTTCATGGTAATCCAGTCGTCATAATCGGGAGCACGCCCATCATGTGGTTCTCCATTCGACAAATCTGCCCCGATACCGATAATGAACACAGCTCCATACTCTTCCGTTATGGCATCTTCGCGTTCTTTAGGATTCTTATCGGGATACATTTGCAATAATTCTTCGGCATGGATAAATTTAATTTCATGAGGCAATTGAGGCTTTATTTCAGGGAAAAGCTCAAATACCATATATTCGGTACGCAACATAGCCGCATAAATACGCTGAACAATTTGTTTGAGAAAAGCAATATTTCGGTCTTTTTCGTTGATCACCAATTCCCAATCCCACTGATCCACATAAAGCGAATGCAGGTTGTCCAACTCTTCATCGGCGCGAATAGCGTTCATATCGGTATAAATGCCGTAACCCTCTTCAATTTTATATTCGGCAAGAATCAACCGTTTCCATTTGGCAAGTGAATGAACGATTTCCGCCTTTTTGTTTTCCATATCTTTAATAGGAAAACTTACCGGGCGTTCGCTGCCGTTGAGATCATCATTTATCCCCGTGCCGCATTCTACAAACAAAGGTGCGGTTACTCTACGTAAACGTAACTCCGATGAAAGATTCTGCTGGAAAAAATCTTTGATGTTTTTTATTCCCAGCTCTGTTTGATTAAGATTCAAAATAGGTTTATAACCTTCCGGTATGAGTAATTTCGACATAATTTTTTATTGAAAAACTTATTACTTTTCTCGAATAAAAATAGAAGAAACAAAGATAAGACAACTTTTCATTTTGTCAAAATAATTTGACTATTAATTTCAAAATGATTATTAAAAATCAAAAATCATTTCAAATATATAGAAAATGAAGAATATAAGTATACAAATAGAGAAACACAAACTCACGTTTCGAGTTTCCCGATGATTTCAGAAATCGACCGCAGATTGTGTCTGTCCAAATAATTTTCAATACCCTCTATAACCTTCACTGAAACTGTAGGGTCAATGAAGTTGTAAGTACCTATTTGAACAGCTGTTGCACCGGCAAGAATAAATTCAATGGCATCTTTCCAATTTGAGATGCCACCCATGCCAATGACGGGAATATTAACGGCATGATACACTTGCCATACCATACGCAAAGCAATGGGTTTGATGCAGGGTCCCGACAGTCCGCCGGTTATGGTAGAAAGAAGTGGTTTTCGCGATTCGGCATCAATTGCCATCCCCAAAAACGTATTGACAAGCGAAACGGCATCGGCTCCTTCGGCTTCCACAGCTTTGGCTATTTCGGAAATATCGGTAACATTGGGTGATAGTTTTACAATGAGCGTTTTAGGATATACTTTGCGTACTGCTTTTGTTACGCGTGCAGCTGAAACGGCTGACGTACCGAAAGCCATTCCTCCTTCTTTCACATTCGGACATGAGATATTGAGTTCGATGGCCGGAATTTTTTCGAGAGCGATCAGTTTTTCGGCACATGCTACATAATCCTCTACCGTTGAACCTGAAACGTTAACGATAATATGCGTATCGTAATGTTTTATTGTAGGGTAAATATGTGTCACAAAGTAGTCCACGCCCTTGTTTTGTAATCCTACTGCGTTTAGCATTCCCGATGCTGTTTCTGCCATACGTGGATAATCGTTCCCTTCGCGCGGTTCCAATGTAGTTCCTTTAACGAAAATACCACCCAAACGATTCAAATCAATAAAATCGGCATATTCGCTTCCGTATCCAAATGTTCCCGAAGCGGTTGTAACAGGATTTTTTAGTTCCAGATCGCCAATGGTTACTTTCAATCGATCCATGTCAGTTCTTTTATATTAAAAACAGGGCCTTCGGTACAAGTGCATACGTTTCCTTTTGTTGTTTTTTCGGTGCAACATAAGCAAGCACCAAACCCGCATGCCATAAGATTTTCGAGCGATACTTCGCAATGTATTCCATTTTCGTGTGCATATCTTGCTACTGCCATCATCATGGGTTGGGGTCCGCACGTGTAAATGAAATCGTATTTCTTTTTTTGCAAAACAGAATGATGCGTGACCAGTCCTTTTTCACCTTTGGTCCCGTCTTCGGTAGTGCAATAAACGGTTCCGTATTTTTCAAAATTATCCAGCTGAAGGAGGTCTTTTCCCGAATGACCTCCCAACAAAAATTCGGGAGAAAATTCTTTTTCTTTCAGTACTTTTCCTAAAAATAACAAAGGAGCTGTTCCAACGCCGCCTCCAATTAACAACGTTTTAGTTTTCGTATCGGGAGGGATGGAGAAAGATTTACCGAGCGGAAAAATCATATTCAGTAAACTGCCTTCTTTTCTCGCACAAATTTTCTTGGTTCCTTCGCCAATTATTTGCACAAGCAACCACATTTCATTTTTTTTCTCGTCAATAAAATTGATAGAAACGGGTCTTCTCAAAAACGTTGCAGGTGAATCATCGACCCAAATTTGAACAAATTGTCCGGGAAACATAGGTGGAAGTTTTTCACCTGTTGATGGCGAAACTTTAAGTAAATGATTCCGGGAATTCAGTCGCTCGTTAGAGCGAATAATAAAATCGAGCATCTTTTTCATTTCGAACGCGAAGATGTGAGTTGTAATAAATACATGTTCAAGAATACACAAAAAACAACGATGATTTCTGCAAAGGTACAAAAAAGAAAACGTTTAATTTTTCATTTTTTCGGGAATAAAAGTTTCATAGGTATTATCATCGTAATAAATAATTATGTGAGTAATTTTTCTATCCTCCTTCAATTGATAATCAATTGTCTTATCTTCAGGTCGTTGTTTATAAATAGGAGGTGGCTTAAGGTCGTTTTCTTTGCGTTCATCAGTTGGTCGTGTATCATGGGACACATTTACGTCATTCTGACGAAACAAATCGGGTTCTTTTGGAGTTATTTTTTCGCTTCTTCCGTTTTTAAGCATCGAACCTTTTCCTATTAACAACCATTCCGGGTTAATGTAATCCATTTGCGTAAGAATTTTTGTGACTACATCCAGACTGGGATTATTTCGTCCGTTGAGAATATGGGAGATCACAGCTCGACTGATTTGCAATTTGTCAGCAAATTTTGCGGGAGTCAGATTTTCGTATTCCATGATTTGTCTGATTCGTTCTCTCATTGCTGTATAGTTTAGAATTGTAGTTGATATGATATACAGTTATGAAATACAAATGTAAAAAAGATAATTTACAATTGAAAATAATAGTAATATATAATTGTAAACAACAAATGTATCCAGTAATATACAATTATATATTCAACATTTGTTTGAGAGTAATATATATCCGGATATCCGGCTTAAATAAAGTTTTATATTTCAATGATATAAAGCTGATAAATAACATATTATGATTCTAACTAACCAATAATTTAACGACTTTGACAGAATCCCCATCAATTTTAAAGTGAGAATATCATTTGATACTTTAAATATAAACGATAAATAACTGGTAATTAGTAGTTAAATTACATTCACTATCGGGAAAACAAATTGTTAAATACGAAAATTCACAACAGTAAATAGATGTAACATCATATAAAAACAATACAAAAGCATCACATGTCTATATACATATGTATATTTATTTTCATCATTTTGTATGAGAATAAATGTAACTGGTAGATACATGAATACACAAATGTATATTATTGGGTTTGTAAATTGAATTTATCGATCGAGAGAATTCAATTTTTAGTTCAAAAAAGTAAAATGATAATTCGGTCGTTCGTTTACCATCAAAAGCAGACGACGTAGATAAAAAGGTTAAGCCGAGAAATTTAGAAAAATAAAATTAATGCATGATTTTGTAAACTAATTCTTTAAGCAATTCTCCGGGTGAAGCCGATATATTATCGATCCCTTTGGATTTGGCATCGTAAGTTCGCAAAAGTGAAATAATTTCCATGACTTTGTTGGCATCATAATATTTCAATGCAGTCAGGTAGGGACGTGCAAAATAGGCCGATCGCAATCCCAATGTTTTCATGATATGCTGCTCCGATTTGTTGGGAAGCCAATAACATTCGAGCAGATTGCCAAAAAAATTAAATAATACCGACAGAGTTACCTGTATAGGATTATTTTTCGGGTTTTTATCGAAATAATTGACAATTCGGTTGGCACTTAATGCATCTTTCTCGGTAATGGCTTTCAACAATTCAAAATTGTTATAATCTTTGCTGATTCCCACATTTTTTTCTACTAATTCTGCAGTAATTCGCTTTTGTGTTTCGGGAAGCGCAATTTCCAATTTTTCGAGTTCTCTGATGAGTCTGCTCAGGTCGTTTCCTACAAAATCGGTAAGCATTTGAGCCGATTTTTCATCAATGCCAATTCCTCGCTCCCGATAATACGACCTAATAAAAGCCGGCACTTGATTTTCGTACAACTTTTTCGATTCGAAAACCACCCCCACTTTTTCAATACTTTTCACTACGGATTTTCGTTTATCTACCGTACCGTGTTTATAATTGATGACTAATATTGTTGACGGCATGGGTTTCTTGGCATAGATATTCAAATCGTCAAAACGATCCAGCTCCTGCGCCTCTTTCACAATCACCAGTTGGTGTTCAGCCATCATAGGAAATCGTCTTGCCGAAGAGATAATGGTATTGACATCGGAATCCACACCATAAAATAGCATCATGTTGAAATCTTTCTCCGCATCGCTCAATACTTTTTCTTCCAACAGATCAGTTAATACATCAATAAAATGCGTTTCTTCGCCCATAAACAAATAAATAGGCTTGAAATTACGGTTTTCTATATCGTTGCGAAGTGCTTCAAAGGTTGCTGTTTTTGCTGACATAAAAGTTGAATCAATCAAAACGAAGATGTCTTACGTTAACACCTTCTTCAATGAGACTTGTTAGGGACTTAATACCAATCAATACGTGCTCCTCTACAAAATTTCGTGTAACCAGTTCATCCATTTCTTCGGTTTTTACGCCGCTGGAAATCATAGGTTGATCCGAAACAAGCAACAAAGCACCCGTTGGAATACGATTGGCAAAGCCACAGGTAAAAAGAGTTGCTGTTTCCATATCTACTGCCAACACGCGAATGCGACGCAGATAATTTTTGAAATTTTCATCGTACTCCCACACACGACGGTTTGTAGTATAAACCGTTCCCGTCCAGTAATCACGATGGAAATCTTTAATATTGGAAGATACTGCACGCAGCAAACTGAAAGCCGGCAACGAAGGTACTTCGGGCGGAAAATAGTCGTTAGATGTACCTTCCCCTCGAATGGCAGCGATTGGCAAGATATAATCACCCAAATCGCTTCGCTTTTTTAAACCTCCACACTTGCCTAAAAAGAGTGCCGCATGCGGCGCAATAGCACTCAATAAATCCATGATAGTGGCTGCATTGGCACTTCCCATTCCGAAATTGATGATTGTTATTCCGTTGGCCGACGCATTGGGCATGTTGCTGTCCAGCCCGATAATGGGTACATTAAAATGATCAGCAAATATTTCCACATATTTTTGGAAATTTGCCAATAATATATATTTGGTAAAATCCTTCAGCGGCCTTTTGGTATAGCGAGGCAACCAATTTTCCACAATTTCTTGTTTGGTTTTCATAAATACTCTAATTTTGTTTTCTATCGTATCAATTTATGGGCAAAGATAACCTCTACATATTAAATTTACCTCCTTTTGATGCGAAAATTTTGGAAACCGACAGCGGGCTTGTCATCTTCGACGAGCTTCGGCGTAAATATGTAGCTTTGACACCTGAGGAATGGGTGCGCCAACATTTTGTTCATTATCTCATTGCAAAAAAGGGATATCCCCTGTCACTAATGGCAAACGAAATTGCCGTTACCTTGAACACCATGACGCGACGTTGCGATACGGTAGTGTATAATAATCGCTTGGAACCGCT
>JAAZMQ010000315.1 GCA_012798745.1 Bacteroidales bacterium | reverse complement strand
ACCTAATCTGACCCCGAAAGCAGATTGATAATTCTGCGCTTGAAGTGTAGTTGTTAAGGCAATAGCCAATAAACCGGTGATGAGTAATTTTTTTAGTTTCATAATTGTGTGTATTTAAGTGATGTTGTTTTCTCATTTAGATAACAATCGTAAAAATGAATTGTTTATTTTTGGATGAGGAAAAATTATTTTCCTCTTACTATTTTTTTGATCTCATTGAGTTTGTTGAGTGCTTCAATGGGGGTTAACGTATTTATATCTAAATTGATGATCTCGTCGCGCACTTGACTTAGCACCGGATCGTCCAGCTGGAAAAAACTCAGTTGATAACCTTCGCGTTTTTCGATGATGTCTTTAATGGGTCGGCCAATACCTTCTTGGCGGTTGTTTGATTCCATTTGTTCCAGGATGGCTTCAGCTCTTTTGGTGATACTCTTCGGCATCCCGGCCATTCGTGCCACATGGATTCCGAAGCTGTGTTCGCTTCCTCCGGGTACCAGTTTGCGAAGAAAAATCACCTTGTTATCGATTTCCTTTACGGCTACGTTATAGTTTTTGATGCGTTTGAACGATTTTTCCATTTCGTTCAATTCGTGATAGTGGGTAGCAAAGAGCGTCTTTGCGTGTGCATGGGGGTGTTCGTGAAGGTATTCAACAATTGCCCAGGCAATGGAGATACCGTCGTAGGTGCTGGTTCCACGTCCCAGTTCGTCGAAAAGCACAAGGCTGCGCTGCGAAATGTTGTTGAGAATATTGGCTGCTTCGTTCATTTCAACCATAAATGTGGATTCGCCCAGTGAAATATTGTCGGATGCGCCGACGCGGGTGAATATTTTATCGACCACACCGATTTTTGCCGAATCGGCAGGCACGAAACTTCCCATTTGTGCCATGAGGGTAATGAGTGCTGTTTGGCGTAGCAAAGCCGATTTGCCCGACATGTTGGGGCCGGTGATAATGAGAATTTGTTGTGTTTCGCTGTCGAGATACACATCGTTGGCAATGTACGGCTCGTCGGGTGGAAGCTGTTTTTCGATAACCGGGTGGCGGCCGTTTTTGATGTCGATGACGTCCGTTTCGTTGATTTGGGGGCGGTTATATTTGTTTTCCTGTGCTACCTTGGCAAAGGAGAGCAAACAATCGATTTGGGCAATGATGTTGGCATTGATCTGGACAGTAGGGATGTATTCTATCAAACTTTCTACGAGTGCATTGTAGAGTTCCGTTTCCAAAAGGATGATTTTTTCTTCTGCACCCAGAATTTTTTCTTCGTATTCTTTTAACTCTTCGGTGATGTAGCGTTCGGCGCTTACGAGGGTTTGTTTGCGCACCCAGTTTTCGGGTACTTTGTCTTTATGTGTGTGTCGCACTTCAATGTAATAACCAAAAACATTGTTGAATCCGATTTTAAGCGAAGGAATTCCCGTTTTCTCACTTTCGCGTTTTTGAAGCTGCGATAAATAATTTTTTCCCGAGTGGGTAATTTTGCGAAGTTCGTCCAGTTCGTCACTGACCCCTTTTCGGATGATGCCGCCTTTATTTAGAAGGGTAGGAGGGTTGGATACGATTTCTTTTTCTATGCGGTCGCGGATCAACGGACAGGGATTCAATTTTTCGCCCATCTCTCTGAGATTGACATTGTCGGAGGCAAGGAAAGCGTTTCGGATGGGCTCAATGGCGGTAAGGGCTATTTTTAGTTGCACTACTTCGCGTGGGGTAATTCGTCCGACGGCAGCTTTCGATATAATCCTTTCCAGATCACCAATGAGTGAGAGTTGTTCTTCGAGCAGTTCGTTGAGTTCCGGTTCCCGGAAAAAATTTTCCACGAGGTCCAGTCGTTTTTCGATGGGGTTGATGTCTTTCAATGGAAATACGATCCAACGGCGCAACAGCCGTGAGCCCATAGGTGTAATGGTTTTGTCCAGCACATCGAGCAGACTTTTTCCTCCTTCATTTAACGGGGCGAGTAATTCCAGATTCCGCACCGTAAATTTGTCGAGGCGGACGTAATGATCTTCTTCGATGCGTTTTAACGATACAATGTGACTGATCTGGGTGTGATGGGTAATATCCAGATAGTGTAATATGGCTCCCGAAGCGATGATTCCTAATGGAAGATGTTCCACGCCGAAGCCTTTCAGATTTTTGGTTTGGAAATGTTTCAGCAATCGTTCTTGTGCAGCATCTTCGGTAAAAATCCAGTCGTCGAGCTCAAATAAAAAGTAATTGCTGCCGAAATTTTCCTCGAATTTCTTTTTGTTGCCCCGTTCAACAAGAATTTCTTTGGGCGAGAAGTTGGAAAGCAGCTTGTCGATATCTTCTTGTGAACCTTCGGAAGTCAAAAATTCACCGGTAGAAATATCGAGAAACGAAATACCGAATAGTTTGCTGTTCGAAAAATAAAGTGCACAAAGAAAGTTGTTCTCTTTGTGATTGAGGATATTGTCGCCAATGGAAACGCCCGGTGTTACCAATTCTGTAACACCCCGTTTAACGAGCTTTTTTGCTTTTTTGGGGTCTTCCAGTTGATCGCAAATAGCCACGCGTTTGCCTGCACGAACCAGTTTGGGGAGATACGTGTCGAGTGCATGGTGCGGAAAACCTGCCAACTCCACAAATTGTGCAGCCCCGTTGGCGCGTCGTGTGAGGGTGATTCCTAAAATTTCCGATGCAACGATGGCGTCATCGGAAAAAGTTTCATAAAAATCGCCTACCCGAAACAACAGCACAGCATCGGGGTACTGCTTTTTAATTGTGACGTATTGTCTCATCAGGGGAGTATCGGCAATTTTTTTACTCATAGCTACAGGTTCGTTCTCTCGATTTTAGATAAACAAATTTACATGATAATTTTTAATTTACATACTGATACATAAAAAATTCCTTTTTTGCAAATTCAACCTTTCTTGCATGTTCATGGGGTTTTTATCACGGGAATATCTACATGATGTATGATATTAATTTATGGTGAAAGTTTGTTTGAAATTTTAAAATAAACAAATGAAACGGAGGGGTAAATCTTTCTTGAATACATAGGAATAAACGAAACGAGTAAAAATAAAAAACGCCGTAATTGAAGAGTAATTACGACGTTTGAGTTGATACGTTTGATTATGTAATACAAAAAAATTGAATCGAGTAAATTCTTTTGCGGTGCGGACGGGACTTGAACCCGCGACCCCATGCGTGACAGGCATGTATTCTAACCAAGCTGAACTACCGCACCAAAAACTACTACCTGCTTTTTCGATAGCGAGTGCAAAGATAATT
>JAAZMQ010000314.1 GCA_012798745.1 Bacteroidales bacterium | reverse complement strand
TGCGGAATTGTGGATAAAAGAGGCCAAATTTTAAGAAGCGGAGCTATTAAAACTACTCGTCATGCCGATGTTGGCGACTACCTGGATGAACTCGCACAAGCTCTTAACGACATGCTGAAGGATACTTTTTCGAAAGATGACATCAGGGGAATTGGTGTTGGGGCACCCAACGGTAATTACTTTAGCGGGAGCATCGAATTTGCGCCCAATCTCCCGTGGAAAGGTGTCATCCCTTTTGCTCAAATGCTGGAAGAAAGAATAGGTATACCTGTTGCCTTAACCAATGATGCCAACGCTGCTGCGATTGGAGAAATGACCTATGGTGCTGCACGCGGGATGAAGGACTTCATTGAAATTACTCTCGGAACAGGTGTCGGGAGTGGAATTGTTATAAACGGACAATTGGTTTATGGCCATGACGGCTTTGCCGGTGAACTCGGACATGTGATCATGCGACGCAATAATGGTCGGTTATGTGGTTGTGGAAGAAATGGTTGCCTCGAAGCTTATGCCTCGGCAACAGGTGTGGCACGAACTGCAAGGGAAATTTTGGACCTAAAACCCGATACACCTACCCTCTTAAGAAATATTCCGGTTGAAGACATCACCTCCAAAGATGTATACGACGCTGCTGTAGCCGGTGACAAAGTAGCTATTGAGATCTTTAATTTCACAGGAAGAATACTAGGAGAAGCATTTGCCGATTTTGTGGCATTCTCGAGCCCCGAAGCCATTATCCTTTTTGGAGGGCTAGCAAAAGCAGGCGACTTTATTCTAAAGCCTACCAAAGAAAATATGGAAAAAAACCTACTAAAAGTATTTAAAAATAAAGTAAAAATCATCTTCTCCGGATTAAAAGAAGATGATGCTGCCGTTCTGGGCGCAAGCGCTTTAGGGTGGGAAGTATAGCAACACCAAAAAACTGGTTAAATCAAATACTTAACTCCTTTGAGGTGTCCGCAAAAATGGACACCTCATTTTTATTCGTTTGTATGTTAATTGAAAATTATGGTGTATCTTTGTAATGAAATTTCAAGAGTTAATCATACTCTTTTCTAAAAAATCATGAGTAAAAGAAAAACGAGTAAACAAAATAATTCATCAGAATCAAAGTATAATATCATAACAGGGATGTGGAGGATTTTTGGTTTTCTCATCCTTTTCAGCATCACTATTTTTGGTCTCATTTCCGTAGGAGCTATTGGCTATATCCCTGATATCGAGGAATTGGAAAATCCGATTGATAAATACGCCTCTCAGGTTGTATCAGCCGAAGGGCAGCTTCTTTTTACTTTTTCACAAAACAAAGAGAATCGCATCTTTGTGAAATATTCCGATCTTTCACCTCATCTTATCGATGCATTAATAGCCACGGAAGATATACGTTTTTACAAACATTCGGGAATTGATGTTATCGGTTTAGGACGTGCAATTGTAAAAACCCTCCTCCTCCACCAAGAAGACAGTGGGGGAGGAAGCACCATTACCCAACAATTGGCTAAATTGCTTTATTCCCCCAAAGCAGGAAATAAATTTCAACGAATGATGCAAAAACCCATCGAATGGGTAATTGCCGTTAAATTGGAACGTTATTACAGCAAGGATGAAATCATTAATTTATATCTGAATAAATACGATTTCAACTATAACGCCATAGGTATAGAATCGGCCGCACGTACCTATTTCAATAAAAAACCAGGAGAGTTGAATATACAAGAATCAGCCATGCTGATTGGTATGTTAAAAAACTCGTCGCTTTATAATCCCGTACGACGGCCCGAACTCACCCTTCAACGACGCAATATAGTAATAGAACAAATGCGAAAAGCAGGTCATCTTACCCGACAGGAAGCTGATTCACTAAAACAAACGCCATTGGATATAGACTTTAACAGATTGAGTCACATAGATGTTCCTGCCCCCTATTTTCGCCAATATTTAGGTATGATTATGATGGCAAACAAGCCCGATAAAAGGGATTATCCTGCAGCATGGCAACGACAACAATTCATTGAAGACTCCATCGCTTGGGAAACCAATCCTCTATACGGCTGGTGTCATAAAAACAAAAAAGCCAACGGTTCGGATTACAATATTTATACCGACGGACTGAAAATATATTCGACTATCGATTCACGAATGCAAAAATATGCCGAAGAATCCATCAAAGAATATCTCGGAGGATATTTACAACCTCTTTTCGAAAAAGAAAAAGCAGGTAAAAAATATGCACCCTTCTCTTCCGATGTCAGCGAAAAAGTGGAAGATCTGATGGTAAATGCTATGCGTCAAACCGATCGATACAGGGGTATGAAAAAAGCCGGTTATAGCGAAGAAGAAATTTTAAAAGATTTCAAAAATAACAAAGTGGAAATGAAAGTTTTCTCTTGGAAAAATGGAGAGATCGATACCGTTATGACACCATGGGATTCCATCCGATATCATAAATCATTCCTCCGTTCAGGATTCATGGCAATGGATCCCTACACAGGTCACGTAAAAGCATATGTGGGCGGACCCGATTTTAAATTCTTCAAATACGATATGGTCAGCAGAGGTAAAAGACAAATTGGTTCCACCATTAAACCTTTTCTATATACACTAGCAATGGAAGAAGGGATGACACCTTGCGACCAAATGATCCACGTTCCCCAAACCTTGTTTGACGAGAATGGCCGCGAATGGACTCCCCAAAACCCGGGTGCTCGTGCTGTTGGCGAACCTGTGACCATTAAATGGGGATTACAAAATTCGAGTAACTGGGTAACAGCATATCTGATGAAAATGTTTTCGCCCTATGCCTTTGCTCGATTGCTCAAATCTTTCGGACTTAAAAGCCCAATAGACCCGGTAGTTTCACTGGCATTAGGCATTTGCGACGCTTCTGTATCGGAAATGGTGAGCGGATATACTTCATTTGTAAACAAGGGAATTCGCGTGGAACCACTGATGGTAACCCATATAGAAGATTCTTATGGGAATATCATTGCCACATTTATTCCGCAAATGCACGAAATATTTAGCGAAAGCACTTCGTACAAAATGCTCGACATGCTCAAAGCCGTCGTTGACGGTGGAACGGGAAGCCGACTGCGAAGAATATACAACCTGAAAGGCGAAATGGGCGGGAAAACCGGAACCACACAAAATCAATCCGATGGTTGGTTTATGTCGTTTACTCCTTCCATTGTTGTGGGGTGCTGGGTAGGCGGCGAAGATCGTTCAATTCATTTCGACCGCATGGCATACGGTCAAGGTGCCAGCATGGCATTACCTATCCACGGATTATTCTATCAAAAAATATATAGCGATCACACGCTGAATATGAGCGACAACGGAGTTTTTGATGTTCCGCCTCAATATAAAAATCCTTGTTCAGAAATAGAGAATTACTCTTCGGGATACACTGAGGAATTAATCAAAAGTGAAGGTATCGACGACATGTTCAATTAAAAAGAACGCAGCTGCTCACATGATTATTCTGTTGACGCATACGCAATAAAAATGCTAACTCAGAACCATCGAAAAAAAAATCAAAGGGGCATATGAAAATAAAGCCTTTATGCTCCTTTGATTACAAAATAATGATTAACAAGTTATTGAGTTATTTTTATTCCTTATCTTTCATGTTCGATTTTCCGTAACCTACAACCACTATTTCGCTTTGGATATTGCTAATTTTTTGTGAAGATTCGTCGTCCTGAAGGCGGAAATATGCTGAAAATTCAACGTTGGAATTTGCTTTGCCTCCTGTTTTTGCCAAGGCAATATCGGGAGGAAGCGCTTTTATTACCCGCATAACTTCAGCATCTAAAGAAGGATCTACGCCTTGGATAATTTTTACATTTGAAATTTCGCCTTTTTCGTTCACACTATATTTGGCTTTCACCAATCCCATTATCCCATTTTCTTGCGCAATCACAGGATATCGGATATTTTCACTTATAAATTTGAAATACTTCGCTTCGGTATCGCTTATTTTT
>JAAZMQ010000036.1 GCA_012798745.1 Bacteroidales bacterium | reverse complement strand
ACGGCTTTGGGGGTTTTGGCCATCGTTTCTTCCAGCACGAAATCGGCATATGTATCGTACCCCATCAGCTTTGCTTTTTCGATGCGCAAGTTTACAATCTTATTGACAATTTCCTTATTGTCGTACGCATTATCGTTGTCGCCTCTCATATACATGGCCTTATACAGTTTTTCCCGAAGCTCACGATTGTCGGCATATTGCAAAAAAGGAATCCAGCTGGGTTTATGTAAGGTGAAGACCCATTTGCCTTCCATTCCATTGGCTTTTGCCGTTTCGGCAGCTGCTGCAATAACAGCATCCGGAAGTCCTGAAAGATCTTTTTCGTCTTCAATTACGAGTTTGAAATTATTGGTTTCTTTCAGTACGTTGTTCCCGTATTGGAGGGTAAGGGCCGAGAGTTCTTTGTTGATTTCGCGGAGCCGTTGTTTTGCCGAGTCGTTCAACAGAATGCCGCCACGCACAAATCTTTTATAATACTTGTTGAGCAGTTGCTTTTGTTCGGTTGTCAGGTTCAGATTCTCTGCTTGGTCATAAACGGTTTTGATTCTTTCGAAAAGTTGCTCGTTGAGATAGATGTTATCGTTGTGTTCCGATAATTTTGGTGAGACTTCAATTGCGATTTGTTCAATGGCATCCGTTTTGTCTGCCCCTTCTAATGCGAAGAACACAGCCGAAACTCTTTCGAGAATTTTTCCGCTGTTGTCCAAAGCCACAATGGTGTTCTCATAAGTAGGAGCTTCCGGATTGTTGGCAAGAGAATCAATCTCTTTGCTGTGTTGTTCCATGCCATAGGCAAATGCCGGGCGAAAATCATCCTCGGTGATCCGGTCAAAAGGAGGAGTGCCATAAGGAGTGTCGTAATCGGTATAAAAAACACTTCCTTTTTCTGCTTTTTTAGCGTTGTTGCATGCAAATAAAGTCATAGCAGCCAATGTGATTAAAAAAACTTTTTTCATGTGTTATACATACTAAATAAGTTTCGAATTTATATAAGGTAAAAGACGGAATTTTGTCCGCCTTTTATCTTTTTTGGATTGATAGATATAGAATAGTGCAAATATATATAAAATAAACCGAAACAAAATGAATTGTGAAGGATTTTGAACAAAAGGACCGATTTATCTTTATAATTTTTTTCGTTTGACTACGATCCATATAATCATAGGTGCTCCAAAAACAGCCGTGACAGCATTGATGGGAAGCGTTTGGTTCGATATTGGAATTTGGGATACAATATCGCATGTTACCATTAAGATGCTCCCCAATATGAGCGTAGCGGGAATAACGGTTTTGTGATTTACGGTTCCAAAGAGTGCCCGTGCAAAATGAGGAATAACCACACCTACAAAAGCGATAGGACCCGTGAATGCCGTTACTGTACCTGTTATTAATGCCGTAATGGTAAGGATGATCCGACGTGTTTGTTTTATATTTAGCCCGATGCTTGCTGCATATTGTTCTCCCAAAAGGAGACTGTTGAGCGGTTTTTGAAGAAAAAATACGGCAATAATCCCTGTTATCACCAGGATGGCCAACAGCGGCATTTTGTTCCAAGTTACTGCACTCAAACTACCGAAAGTCCACATGACGAAAACTTTTAACGAATCGGGGTCGGCAAAGCTTTGTAAAATGGTTATTAGGGCATTAGCTACATAGCCAAAAATCATTCCCAATACCAAAATGGTTACTGAGTCTTTAATTCTGGAAGATGCACCTAAAATGAGTAACAGTACCGGAATTGCTCCGGCAATGGCTGCAACGACTTGTGCCATGCTTCCCAACCAAGTCACAGCGGAGTAGAGTGCCGATCCGCCCAGCGTGGTTAACAAGGCTACGCCAAGACCTGCTCCTGCACTTACTCCGAGTACATCGGGACCTGCCAACGGATTGCGAAACAGTGTTTGCATAAGTAAACCGGCTATAGATAGTGCAGATCCTGTGAGGATGGCTGTAATGGCTTTGGGAAGGCGATAATTAAAAACGATTTCGTCTATAATAGCATTTCCTGAAGTGCCAAAAAGCGCATTCCATCCGTCTTTGATTGAAATGGGAGCGTTTCCTGTGAAAATATCGGCAATAAATACGATAACCAATATAACCATCAACAAAACAAAGAGTCGTGTTTTATGTTTCATCCGAAAATGCGTTATTCCAATTCTTTGATGTAAGTGAATGTGTAATGGGGTAGTAAATGGGGGTATACCGCTTTAATGAGGTCACACAATAATAGGTCGGGATAGGCAATGGCGCTCTCAAAATAATCGTTTCCTCCCGACGGTGTCGTTCGGTTGTTGTTGTTGAAAACGTGTTTTTTCTTAACCGCCTCGAACAGCAGATATTTGGGGTCTTTCTCTGCCAGCTCCTTATATGATTTGGCTGCACAGCCAAACCAGTATTCGGCATTGCCGAATTGCGTAAGGACCGTTTCTATATCAAGCCCGATGCTGCCACTTCGTTCGTCGTTTTTATAATAATAATCGAGACCAGCATCGCGAAAAAGAGCCGCGTTGAAACTGTTTCCACCGGGTACGTACCATGTGCCCTGAAAGTTGTCTCCTGTCATAATGGTATGTCTTTTTTGTATGTCTTTCGTTTTCTCTTTTTGTGAATGATAGCGCCATTCGATTTTGTTGAAGATGCTGTCGGCCATTTCCTCTTTGTCGAAAAAAGCAGCAATCATTTTTATCCATTCTGCTCGTGCAAGGGGCGAATTTTCCATCCATTCCAAATTATAAATTACAGGTACACCGGCTTGGATCATCCGCTCACTGTAATTGTCGCGTTGAGCGTATGCCGATGTAAGAATGGCTTGAGGGTTTAGCGCCAGTGTTTTTTCGATATTCATATTGAACGGGTTTCCCAAATCTACAATTCTTTCTTCTTGTAACCCTGCTCGTATTTTTGGATTGTAAATTCTGAAACCATCCGACGTTCCGGTGATCTTATCGAGTTCGCCCAATTGATCCAGAAATTCAAAATAGGCAAATGTGTTTACAACCAACGAGGCAAGTGGAATTTTGATATTTGTTCCTTGCTGAGGCAGAGTTACTGTATCGTTTGTATACAGATTGTAAATAGCATAAATTTCTCCTTCTGCCCACGGATTGTGTATTTTTACGCGGATAAACGAATCAAAATGTTCAATATGAAATCCTT
>JAAZMQ010000035.1 GCA_012798745.1 Bacteroidales bacterium | reverse complement strand
TCCGAAAGAGCCCAGTTTTTCTGATCCTTTAAAAACAATTTTATTTTGTCGAAAGCATCTTTCAATTGCCTTTTTTCGATATTCGAATTGATTGCTGCTAACGTTTTCTGTATTTCTTTGTGTGTCATACTCATTCATTTGTTGCGGGTTTAACAATAAGTGTAGAGGGAAGCGAATGTGCCCACGAAACAGCCGATTGCGTCAATTTTTCCCATCCTTCTATCCCTATTAAAACAAGATCTTGTTCGCAAATAAAATCATTTTCGATTTTTTTATCGTTATCCCATAATTTCAACCTTCCATCGGCTTTTTTACAAAAACGCTGATAGAGCTTCTCCATTTCGGGTTCCGATTCGATAATACCAATAGCATCCCAAATCATGAAGGATACCTGTTTACAAAGTATCAGCCTATTAATAAACAAAAAAACATATACATCGGTTTTGTCCAAAATAGGAACAAAAATACGGTTGAGCTGTTGAAAACCGTTATTAACAAAAATTGCCGTCGTGATAGCGTTGGTTCCCGAATTTTTCAGCTTCGGGTAATTTTCCTCCAAAAAAGAGGGAAAAACATCCTGTTCAACACCAATAAGCAGCAAATTGCATGGATAAGTTTCCACTATCTCGAGAATATCTGCAACATAATCGGTCGAAACCTTCACAAAAATACGAATCAACAGCTGCTCCTTTTCATATAATTCGACAATGTCGCTATAGAAGGTGTTTTTGTAATATTCCAAATCTCCGATTTCGGCTGCCATGTTTTCGTTGATAAAATGCAATACTGTCAACGTAGATTGCGAAGTTTCAGACCGAGTAAGATCTGCCACAAGTTTACACAATAGTTTACCTGTGTTGGGATTAATAAAACTAATCAATGTATTAACCGGAATTTTGAAATCGAGATCTTTATTTATTTTTTTCAAAAAGGTATCTATCGGCTCCATATCGAAATCATTTTTTAGCCGTTAATTAATAAAAAATCTTAATGTTAAAAATCACTAATCTATATTGCAGGTATCAAAACCTGATCATAAATAATTATCGATGATGAGTCCGAACTTATCAATTGTAGCCGGGCTAATCAGCAATTGTTCATTGTCTTCCGGATTGTATTGCCAAGGAACATCGCAACTTGCTTTTTCTCCCGAAAGCAAGGTAGGCATTTTTAAACCAGCCTGCAAATGAAGACGATCTGGAGCCAAAGTACCACATTTGGGTCTGTTGTAAAAAACAGCATGATCGGAAAATAATTCAGCCGGCTTCAACATATCGTCGATCTTTTTATGGATGCACCGCTGAACATGCGAATGAAAAGGAATAGTAAAATGGTTGCAAAGTTGGTGGTACTGTTTTATAGCTGCATCTACTGACTCCCATTCGTTGCACTGCGATAAAAACAAGTCATCTATTGTCTGTTGAAAATTCATTGCATTGCATTTATTAGTCAAACAAAGATAAGGATAATTTTCAAATTCATTTCTACTTGTTTTTAAACACTACAAAGCCGTAAATTTTTGGTCTGCCTTTATCGTGTCCATATTATTCAATAACAACGAATGTTTTTGGCTGAATATCGAAATCGATTTTATGGTTTTTTTATTGTTTTACCTCAAAACTCAAGTTGAGAAATAAACAAAACGCTTGTTTTACTTCTTTTTTGATAACATGATTTAATAACTACCATTGTTTTGGTTAAATAATGATATCAAAAAATGCGTGAAACGTTCGTTCTTCTCTTAAATTGACAACATAATTTAATAACTACCGCCGTAGTACTTAAATTATGTTATCAAAAAAGAGGGAAAACCGGGGTATAACCTTAAAATTGATTCCAAAAATAGGGTGAAAATTTTGTACTACACAAAAATCAAATTCAGAAAGAAGATAAAAAATTGTTCAGCGATAAAAAACAATAAATAAAGAGAGGAAAAAATTTATTTTCCTGTAAAAACAAAGTCAAGAAAGAAGCAATAAGAATGTTTTATAATAAAAACAGGTTGCGCAGAGGACAAAAAAAATATCGATCTTCACAAAACAAAAAAGGAAACTTAAAAAGCCAAAGTCAGATACAACGAAACAAGATCGATGACTAGAAATACGAACGTCAGATTGCAACAAAATAAAATTGGGATTGCCCATTTTTCCTCTTTTTATTACCTTTGAAACTTCAAATTCGATACAATGGAATTGCAATTGAACAATCATAACAAAAAAGAATATCCGCCCATGCATACAGCCGAGCATATATTGAATCAAACTATGGTTCGGATGTTTGGCTGCGAAAGGTCAAAAAATTCGCATATCGAGCGCAAGAAAAGCAAATGCGATTATTTTCTTTCTCGACAACCCGACGACGACACGGTAAAAGCCATTGAAAAGGCAGTAAATACGGTAATAGTGGGCGATCTTCCGGTGACGGAAGAATATATGCCTTTGGATGAGGCGGCAAAAATTGTGGATTTATCTAAATTACCGGACGATGTGTCGGAAACACTACGAATCGTCCGCATCGGCGATTATGATATATGTGCTTGCATTGGAGAGCATGTGGAGCATACTTCCGAAATAGGACGTTTTGAAATCATTAGCCACGACTATAAAAACGGTCGCTGGCGGGTACGATTCAAATTGAGGGACAGTTAATGAGAAAATTTTGGGGTGTAATCAAAAAAATTATTCTGTGGTTTTTTATTCTCTCCATCGGTGCGGTAATTGTGTTGCGGTTTGTCCCTGTTTACTTCACCCCACTGATGGGTATCCGAATGATTGAACAAATTAAAGCCGGGGAACCGGTGAAATGCTATCATAAATGGGTGCCTTACAATGAGATATCGGATCACTTGAAACGGGCAGTAATTGCTTCGGAAGACCAGCGCTTTTTTCAGCATAAGGGTTTCGACCGCATCGAAATCGAGAAAGCGATGAAAGAAAATAAAAAGCGCCGGCGTCCGCGGGGAGCCAGCACCATCAGTCAGCAAACGGCAAAAAACGTTTTCCTTTGGCCAAAATCATCCTGGATTCGCAAAGGGCTAGAAGCTTACTTTACTGTACTTATTGAGCTTTTTTGGCCGAAAGAACGCATTTTGGAAGTGTACCTCAACTGCATGGAAACGGGCAACGGCATTTATGGTGCCGAAGCAGTTGCCAACCACCATTTCAATACCACTGCTTCGAAACTTACAGCCGCTCAGTCGGCACTCATTGCCGCCACATTGCCCAATCCGCGACGGTTCAGTTCCAAAAAGCCATCGCCTTATGTAATCAAAAGACAACAAGAAATTTTGCAGCAAATGCAATATATACAACTACCAAAGAAAAAGTGAATCATTCGCTGTCGAGTACTTCCCAAAAACTGGCAGGAAGCCACACATTTTCCAAATCTACAGCTTCTGCAAACAAAGGAGCTATTTCTTTATCCTTAAAGCCGGCAATACCACAACCTATACGAGTTACCAAAAATTTCAATTCGGGATGTGCCTTGGCAAAAGCTATAAATTCGTCGACATAAGGTTTGATGTCTTTTACGCTGCCTTGCATGGTGGGTATACCATAGGAGTGTCCTTGCAAACCAACTCCCTGCCCCATTACAGCTCCGAATTTTTTTAAAGCGGTGAGTGCTGCTCCTCCTCCGTGATTTCCCTGAATATTGCTCCCGAAAACAAATATTTCGTTGTCTTTAAGATGCGTAACATAATCGGGAGTAACGCGATGTCTGTGTTCCGGTTTCATAACGATATTGATTTTTTTAATTAAACAACTTTTATTCTTTTATATTGGGCTTGAACATGTCTTCAGCCGTAATTCCACATTCTTTCATCATCTGAATACAATATTCCAACTTACCGAAATCAGCCTCGGCATTATTTGTGCCAAAAGTAAATTTCAATCCTGCATTTTTAGCCTTTTCGATAAAAACTTTGTGAGGAATTTGATAACGGTTATTTATTTCCAAAGCCTTTTTATTAACAACCATAGATTCAATCACTTTATCCATCCGCTCTTCGGTCCAGAAAAAATCGTATCGATCATTCATTTGATCGGGCAAGAATAGAGGATTAACATACACATCCATAGGCTCTTTCATCACTTCACAAATTTTTTGCACTATGAGATCCATGTATTGTTGTTCGTCTTCGATCGATACTTCTTCGGGAATCCACAAACGGGTGCGCCGACCTTTATTATCGGTAAAAGTCATGGCATCGGTAAACACAAAATCGAATTTGTCTCGTACTTCTTTCGAAAAAGTTGTAAACCATTCGCGGCCTTCGCCTTGCATGGCATGAACAAAAGGCCAACCTTTCATGCTATCGAGATAAGCAACAACTTGTTCGTCGTTTGTGATGGGAAATCCGATACCACAGTTAGGAGCCACGGCATAATTGATGCCATATTTGCGCGATTGTTCTGCAGCAAGTTCGCGCGTTAATCCTCCTTTCAAGTGTACATGATAATCGAGAACAGGGAAATTAGCCTGATGCAAGCGGATAATTTCGTCGGTTGTTTCATCAAGGGCATTATCTCTCTGTTGTTGGGCAATATCGAGGGTAGAAATGTCAACAGGAGAAATCGTTATGGTTTTAAATTCGAGGACACCTCCCCCTGTATTTTTTATACAAACATTCCCATGCGAAAGCAATTGGTCGGCATGTTCGGAGGTACGGTAAGGAGCCACCGGTTCAGTATAATCCACTACCTGATGATTATTCAGTTTGACGGCGATAGTCTTCCCTTCCACACGAATTGTCATGTCGAACCACTCGTTGTTCTTTACAACCGATTTAGTAAGATTACGAACCCCAAGCAAACTTCCTGTTTTTGTCCACCATTGGGGAGTTTCCAAATCGTTGTTCAATGCAATTCGGTAGCCACCCTCCCCGGTTTTGTCGGTATGGAAAGCAACAAATCCTTTGCCGTTGTTTACCATGCGTGCAGAGAGTTGCAATTCAAAATCTTTAAAATCGCCTTTTTTAAGAATGATGGAAGCATCGTCTTCTAGGGTTAGAATCCGATTTTCGAGTTTCACACTGCCTTGAGTATTCCATTGATTGATATTTTCACCATCAAATAACGAACGAACGGTTTTATCTCCTGTACATGCACTCATTATAACAAGCCAGAAGAAAAAAGCGGGGAAAAAACATTTTTTAGCCATGGAAAATTAACATTAACCGATTAAACTGAAACTCAAAAATAAAAAATTTGCTTATACAAAGCAAGTAAACGAAGACTATGAGATAAAAAATATGAAAATATTAGAAAACATACACCAATTCGATGGTGAGTTTATCTGCATCCATCTCTTCGAATTGATGCATAAAATCGAGTTGATTTTTGATAAAATACCATTCGTAATTGATGCGAAGTAACGAACCGTTTGCGTTGGGAGTGAGTCCGAAACCGAGCCCCAACGTCAGCCGGTTGACATCGAAACCGGAATCGTCTTTGTCTTGATCAATCGCATCCCAACGGGCTGCGGGAATAATATTTTTAAACAGACTTCCCTTGATAGGTGCCCAGTAAGCTCCTTGAACGTAGGCGGAAAACAAATCCTTGTTGGCAACCTTGTCGTCTCTTTTCATGGCTTCGGTTTCCACTTTCCAATTGTTGCCCTCATAACGAAAATCGGCACCATAGAGAAAATAATGAATTTCATCGCTGTTGGGATAATCGTACAATTTAAAAGTCGTGCGAAATCCTTTCATGCTGCCAAAACTCAATCGGGCAGCATATGAAAATTTATCGGTCCAAACCGGATTATTAATGGTATTACCGTTATAGACACCGAACTCTATTCCGGCAGGAACGGTTGCAAGATGAAAATTATATTTTACAAGTAATCCGATATCGCGGGTGCCAACATAGTATTTCCCCAAAAAAGTGCGATTAGCAAACATCATGGTTCCCGGATTGATGATATAAGGGTTAAAAAGCGGGATAGATGTTTGTCCGAGTGTAACCGAAAGTCCTTCGTAAGGAGTAAGCGTGCCGCAAAGGTCGAGTACCTCAAATTTGCCTTCTTTATTCAATTCCACCTGTGCACGATAGTCGGCCATCGGCGTAATTTTCCCCGACAATCCCAGTCGGGAGTTTCGTACCGAAAATCGTGAATTCCCTGTTTCGGGAGCATATTCGAATTTGGTTTTCAAATTCCCGTCAAATTTAAATGTCGGATAGCGGACAGCATCGCTTTGCTGTGATAAAAGCGCCGAGGCAGAAGTTATGAATAAAACAAATAAGATGAGTAAACGGACCGAAAAAATATGTTTCATTGTCTGTACATGTAATTATACGTGTATATGTAATTATATGAAAAATGTAATCGTATAGAAAAAACCGCTTGCTTGGCTTGCAGCTTTACTCGCAATCGGGTAAACATTTTCTCCTCAATTCTTCCTCTTCGAGCATTTTCCGTTTTAAACCGATTCCCCAGCGATAGCCTCCGAGCTGACCGTCGGAACGAATCACCCGATGGCAAGGAATAAGGTATGCCACAGGGTTCTTGCCAATAGCAGAAGCAACGGCGCGCCAGGCCTTTGGTTTACCGATTGCGACAGCAATTTGACGGTATGAGCAAAGCTCTCCGGAAGGTATGCGAAGCAACGATTTCCACACGGCCATTTGAAAATTGGTTCCCCCGATATGCAATGGCAACGGGTTCACGAAAGAGTCGCCGCCGTTTACCAACGCTTTTGCCGACAATTGAAATGCGTCGGATCGATTTTCGAAGACAGCTCCGGGATATCGCTTTTTCAACTCCGGCAATGTCTTCCCCTCTTCTCCAAAAGCCAAAAAACAAATCCCTTTGAAAGTGGAAGCAATGAGTGCACATCCGAAAACCGTTTGATAAAATGCATATTGTACCACCTCACTCGCTCCTTCCTCAGATGATATTTTTATTCTCTCTACCCCCATCCCACTGCATTAAAAAGTATTTCGAGCAAACAACTTACACCGAAATTCGTATTATTATCGTCTTACCCCCATTGGATCACAGTCCTACCTCTTTTTATTCGGCAAAAAATTGTTCAAAACCTTCGGAACAAGAGGTTGCCATTGTGCCGTCGGGTTGTACATAAATAAAATAGTAAAACAATCCCGGAACTTTTTTGGCAATTTCTTTTGATTTTTCCAACCCTGAAGCCATAAAGGCCGTGGCGTAGGCGTCGGCAGTCATGCAATCGTCGGCAATGACGGTCGCACTCAGGATGTCCTGTTCAGAAGGATAACCGGTCTGTGGATCAATAGTATGCGCATATTTTTTGCCATCTTTGACGTAATAGTTGCGGTAATTGCCCGAAGTGGCCACGCATTTGTCGCAAATGGAGAGAATGGTTTGCAATTCGTGATGCAGTCCGGTACTATCATCCATCGGCTTATCGATTCCTATGCGCCAGCAGACTCCTTTATCGTTTTTGCCGCGCATGGCAATCTCGCCGCCTATCTCAATCATGTAATTCTCCACACCGTAGCTCTTAAGCAAATTGGCCACCACATCGCAAGCATAACCTTTGGCAATTGCCGAGGCATCGAGCTGAACGCGCGGATCGGTTTTCACGATCGTTCCGTTTTCCAACCTTACTTTTTCATAACCAACAAACTGTTTCAGACTATCGATAAGTTCGGGGGTTACGTTGTCGCTATTCTTAAATCCGAATCCCCAGGCGTTTACAAGGGGCGCAACTGTAATATCGAATTTGCCGTCGGTGATGCGCGATACTTCCATTGCCTTATTGAACACGGCGATGAAAAATGAATCGGGCTGTACCGGCTCATTGCGGTTGATTTTCGCAATGATGGAATGATCTTTAAAAGGGTTCAACGAATCATCGAATTTATCCAATTCGGCTACAATGTCGTCGTACAGCGATCGATCGGAAGCATACTTGACATGGAAACTCGTATGGAAAATTTCGCCATACTCCTGAAAATAAATATACTTGCTTTTTTTTCGATTTTTTTTGGCCGACTCACTGCACCCCGAAAATACAATGATCAGACAACATAAAATCGGTATCGTTATCCTGTTTTTTGCATTCATATTAACTTTCAATATATTCATACCCCCTAATCACTATATTTCAATGCATAACAATCGATCTCACACCCATTCTGCAATCTCATGAAGCGGTTTACGTTTGCTGTTACGCGGATCGGCTTCGTAGTTATCGGCGGGATATCCTAACGGCAGAAGGACAATGGGTTCGAATTCCTCACTCAGATGCAACGCTCCTCTC
>JAAZMQ010000313.1 GCA_012798745.1 Bacteroidales bacterium | reverse complement strand
GGGGTCTGACGAACGCTATGTTTTTGTAGAAAAAGACGGAAAAGCTGTATATACAAAGGTAGAGCTTGGAATCCGTATTAATGATAAATATGAAATTGTGTCGGGATTGAAAGAAGGTGACAGGGTTATTGTTGAAGGAAATACCGGATTGGTTGACGGTGCCGAAGTTGAAGTAGAAAGTGTACAATAACCATATTATTGTAATAGTCACTTATCAAAAAATAAAATCGTAAAAAATGAAACTATACGAAACCGCTGTTAAAAAACCTGTAGGAACGTCGTTGATATTTATTGGGCTTGTTCTCATCGGACTTATCTTTTATTTTCAACTTCCTGTCGACTTGCTTCCCGATATCGAAATGAATGTCGTTTCGGTAATGACTTTTTATCCGGGAGCAGGAGCCGAGGATGTGGAAACAAACGTTACCCGCCCATTGGAAGATTTGCTTAACACTACAGAGAATTTAAAACATATCATTTCACGATCGAAAGACGGGTTATCCCTCATTTTGCTTGAGTTTGAATATGGGACCAATACCGACAATGCAATGAATGACGTGAGGGATAAATTGGAGATGTCGTCCCAATTTCTCCCTGAGGGAATTACCGATCCCATGCTCTTGAAATTTAGTGCCGATATGATGCCTGTGATGACTCTTTCGGCCACCGCCGACGTAAGCACGGAGGCGATGTATAAAATATTGGATGATCAGATTGTCAATCCGTTAAACCGTATACCGGGGGTAGGAACAGTTTCTATATCAGGGGCTCCTCAACGTGAAATACAGGTGAATGTTACTCCTCAGAAACTGGAGGCTTACCGTATTTCTCTTGAACAAATTGCTCAGGTAATAGCTGCTGAAAATGTCAATGTACCTGCCGGTAATTTCGATATTGGAACGCAAACGTATATGTTGCGTCTGGAAGGGGAAATGGCCGAGAGTCGCGATTTTAATTCCCTTATTGTAGGTAATCATCAAGGGAAACCCATTTATCTTCGCGATGTAGCCACTGTGATAGATACGGTAAAAACCCGTATTCTCGAAAATTACACCAACGGCAGACGCAGTGCATCTCTCGTTGTGCAAAAACAAACGGGAGCAAATTCGGTTGCCATTGCTGAAGCTGTGAAAGAACAGCTCCCCGGACTGCAAAAGAATCTTCCTCCCGATATTCAAATTGAAGTCGTAACGGACACTTCGGATCATATCCAAACTTCCATCAACAGTTTGATGCAAGCCATTCTGCTTGCCCTTATTGTTGTTGGAGCAGTGGTATTGTTTTTCCTGGGAAGATGGAGGGCAACGATCATTATTTTGACAACTATTCCTATTTCTTTGATCGGATCGTTTATTTATCTCTATGTTACAGGAAATACCATTAACATTATATCGCTTTCGTCTTTGTCTATAGCCATCGGTATGGTGGTGGACGATGCCATTGTGGTATTGGAAAATATCACTACGCATCTCGAAAGAGGGAGCCGTCCGCGTCAGGCTGCTATTTACGGAACGGAAGAAGTTTCATTGTCTATTATAGCTTCTACGCTTACTATTGTGGCCGTATTCCTTCCCATGACCCTGACAACCGGTCTTGCCGGAATCTTGTTCGAACAGTTGGGATGGATGGTAACCATCATCATTTTATTGTCGTTGCTTATCGCTATGACGTTGACGCCGATGATGAGTTCTTATATGCTTCGGGCTACTAAGGACATGAACGTCAATAAATTCGATTTATGGTATAGAAGAACTATTCTCCCTATGCTGGATAATCTTGACCATGGTTATGCCAAGTTGGTAAATTGGGCTGCACGCAAAAGATGGCAAACAACAGGCATTATCGCTGCTATTTTTGTGGGTGGTGTTATCATTTGCGTTCTTACTCTGAAAACGGAATTCATACCTTCTGCCGATAATAACCAAATAGGTATGACCATTGAAATGCCAACCGGAACGCGGGTGGAAATAGCACGGGCCCAGGGATTGAAGATACAAAAAATGCTTAGAGAGAAATATCCCGAAATCGAGATTATTTCCTTTTCGGTAGGGCAGGCCGATGAGGATAATTTGTTTGCATCTATGAGGGATAATGCTACTCATCTGATGTCGTATACGCTTCGCTTGACCAAAGCAGCGGAAAGAAAAAGGTCTATTTTTGAAATTGCCGATGAAATTCGTCGCGATCTTTCCCAAATGCCGGAATTGTATCGGTATGAAGTGCAACCCGGTGGAGGAATGGCATCGGCAATGGGGGGAAGTTATGTTGATGTAGATATTTTCGGGCATAATTTGGCAACTACAGACCGTATTGCTGCCGATTTGCAAGCAAAACTTTCCGAGATTAAAGGACTTCGCGACGTGACGATAACGCGTAAAGACTACCGTACGGAATATCAAGTTAATTTCGACCGTGAAAAATTGGCGTTGAACGGCCTAACGATGAGTACGGCTGCCGGTGCCATCAGAAATAGAATCAACGGACTGGTTATGTCGCAATATCGCGAAGAAGGGGACGAATATGATATTAGGGTGCGGTTCGACGAGAAATATCGTCAGTCTCTAGAGGATATCGAAAATATTTTGATATACAATCCGATGGGGGTAGGCGTTAGGGTACGCGACTTAGGAACGGTAATCGAGAGTTCGTCTCTGCCTCAGATCGACCGAAGAGACCGTCAACGTATTGTAACGGTTCGAGCAAATATTTATCGTCGTGCGTTGAACGAAGTAGTGGAAGATATACAAAAAGCCATCAATACTACTCAAATTCCTCCCGAAATTAGTGTGGATATTTCCGGTTCACTTGAACAGCAACAGGAATCTTTTGGAGACCTTACCATATTGCTTATCGTGGCCGTCTTACTGGTATATATTGTAATGGCTTCACAGTTTGAATCGCTCACTTATCCGTTTGTCATTATTTTGTCTGTGCCGTTTGCCTTTATCGGGTCGCTTCTGTTATTGACGATTACCGGAATACCTTTGAGTATCATGGCTTTTATCGGGCTTGTCATGTTGGTGGGTATTGTTGTGAAGAACGGAATCGTGCTTATCGATTATATCAATTTGAATCGTGAGCGAGGCATGTCCATTATTAAGGCAATAGTTGATGGAGGGCGTTCGAGACTTCGTCCGGTATTAATGACAGCTTTAACAACTATTTTTGGTATGGTTCCTTTGGCTATCGGTACAGGACAAGGTTCCGAAATATGGAGACCGTTGGGTGTATCCATCGTGGGAGGTATGACTTTCTCTACCGTTGTTACACTTGTGCTGGTTCCGGCTTTGTATTCCATATTCGGTAGTTATGGTGTTGTGCGTAAACGTAAGAAACATCGCGAAAAGCTGATTGATCAAACCAACGGAAACAACAATGGCAAATCCGCTTCAAATGCAACAATTTAAATAACGTATGAAATTATGAAAGCAGTAATGATAATATCAGACCAGGCGCATTATGATGAAATTGTTGGAAATCTTTCGAGGTTAAATATCCGCGGCTTTACTTCGTGGAGGGAAGTGCTCGGAAGAGGTAGTAAAACAGGGGAGCCGCATTACGGTACACATGCCTGGCCGTCTATAAACAGTGCTATTTTTACCGTTGTGGAAGACAATCGCGTAGCTCCTTTATTAAAGTTTCTCAAAAACTTGGATGCAGAAGCCGAAAATTTGGGATTGCGTGCTTTTGTTTGGAATATTGAAGATATGATTTGATCGTCATACATTTTTCAATAATTGAGTTGAAACAGGCCGGACATTATGTTCGGTCTGTTTATTTTTTGATGTTTCAACATGTGGAAAATTTAAATTCTTTCCGCTTTTTGTATGTTTTTTTGATCCGCTTGCGTTATATTAGAGGATTATTAATTATCCCATTTTTTTTAAGGAACTATGATCGATTACATTAGAGGTGAAATTGTTGAGCTTACTCCCGCTTTTGTTACGTTGGAATGCAACGGTATAGGATATCAGGCAAATATATCGTTGAATACCTATACTGTGCTCAACGGCCAAAAATCGGCAAAGGTGTATATTTATGAAGCAATTCGCGATGATGCATACACGCTATACGGTTTTGCAGAACAGCACGAACGCGATGTCTTTTTGCTTCTCATCAGCGTTTCGGGTGTGGGACCCGCTACCGCCCGCGTCATGTTGTCTTCCTTGAATTCCAAAGAACTGGAAGTGGCAATTGCGACCGAAAATGTTGCTTTACTAAAGTCGGTGAAAGGTATCGGTGCTAAAACGGCACAGCGTATTATTGTCGATTTGAAAGACAAGATAAAGCTAGGAGAGGATGCCGATGTGGTGTCATTACCCAGAGCAGTAACGTTTTCTAATGTGGCAAAAGAAGCTGTATCGGCATTGGTTATGCTTGGGTTTTCACAGAACAATTCACATAAAGTTGTTGCAAAAATTGTCAAGGAATCTCCTGCTTTATCGGTTGAAGCTGTTATCAAGGAAGCATTAAAAAGGTTATAGCGGTAGGTTTACCCTGTTTTGTTATCTGAGTTATCCGGTCAAGCCAAAATAAAATTATTGCTTCACGCGTTGAGATACATATAAAAATATTTATTACTTTTACATGAAATAAAACGTGTTTTTTGAATGAAAGCTTTCTATTCTTACCTTATTATTCTTTTTGCAGGCATATTTTTTGGCTGTCATGTGATGCAGGCGCAGGATGTTGCTACCGGGAAAGATACTGTGAAAGTAGACTCTTCAGGTGAGAAACCGATATTGATATTCGATTCTATGCGAATGATGGATAATTTACCTTTTTCGCCCATGCAGATATCTACAAGCACATTAAATACTTGGATGACGTTTAATGTTGACCGGATTTTTCCTCCACTTTCTGCTGTTTTTCAGCCACCCGCTCCTTCGCCCATGAGTTTTTTTGGATGGAGCAGCGAGTTTCGGTATTCACGAAGCAGCATGGCGGGAGTTCTTTTCAATCTCACTCCTCGCTTGAGTTTATCTTCTTCAGCAGCTTTGGGATTAACCGATGCACCTTTAACCGGTGGGAAAGAAAATTTTTATTGGGTAAATGTTGGGGCTATGTATAGCCTGAATCCTCGTACTATATTTTCGACAGACCTGTATTATCATTCCAATTATGGTGTAGTACCTTTTTGGAATATGTTGTTTGATGCCAGTTATTCTCCTTACAAAAGTTTACTCATCGAAAGCGGAATAAATTACACCCGTACCGATAAAAACGATCTCGGAATCAAGCAATCGTCTGTAATTTTCAATGTTCACAGTCGTTTCATGTTCGATGAAGATATTTATTTCAATCTCTTCGGTGGAGCTCCTTTATACTGGAACAGACAAGCACGCACAAGCCCTATGCCAATGATGCCCCAGCCCTATGCGGGAGGAACTGTGGAATATTGGTTTGTGCCAAAATCGGCCATTGAAGCAGGTGTTGTTTGGTATCGGAGTGTGTTTTCAAAGAACATGGTTCCCAGACCTGTTATCAGCATTCGGATTAATACCTCAATTGATTAGGATAAATAT
>JAAZMQ010000312.1 GCA_012798745.1 Bacteroidales bacterium | reverse complement strand
GAACAGTAGATCCGCAGATTGTGTATGGATTTGGCGCGAGTGTTTTATACAAACAGGTTGATTTTAGTTTCTTTTTTCAAGGAAACGGAAAAACCTATCGTATCATTGGAGGCAATAATTTCATTCCTGGTAGTGGCGATGGTTCAATGGGAAATATTTATACCAATTATCAAGATCGATGGACGGTTGAGAATCCGCGTCAAGATGTATTTTGGCCACGCTTGGCAAGTTATAACCATGCGAATAATACGCGATCCTCTACATGGTGGTTAAAAGATATGAGCATGCTACGCTTAAAAGATATTGAAGTAGGGTATAATTTTCCCCAAAAAACAGTATTGCCTAGCTATGTTAAAAGCGCTCGAATCTTTTTAGCCGGTTCTAATTTGTTGCAATTTTCCAAATTTAAATTATGGGATCCTGAAATAGGTTTCTCAAATGGTTTGCGGTATCCCATTATGAAATCGGTTTCGATAGGTTTGAATATTAATTTTTAACGACAATAATAATAATGAAATGATTATGAAATATTTAATAAATATCTTGTTTTTTATATCTGTTGTGTTGTTTTCGGCTTGTTCCGATTTTTTGGATAAAAAACCGGATGACATGCTGACATTAGAGATGGTTTTTAACGATAAAACTCGTACAGAAGATTGGTTAGCCGGCGTTTATACGGCTATACCCGATCCTTACTGGCGAGATATGGCACACCAAGGAGTTGGACCTCTAGGTGATGATTTAGCACCATCAACCGGTTGGCAAAAATTTGGATGGGATGTAGTGGCTAAACAAATTGGAAATTGGAGCCCGGCTTCCTATGACGGGGATAATAGGTGGGTTGACCTACCTAAAAGAATCCGCAGCGCTTTGATTTTTATTGATAATGTAAAGCCGAATGTAAAACAATTGGTTACTGAAGCCGATGTAGAAAACATGAAAAATGAAGCGCGTTTCTTGATTGCTTATTTTTATACACTTCTCTTAGAGAAGTACGGGCCGGTTCCTTTTAACCCCGATAAAATATTATCTACAGATGCTTCGCAGGAAGAATTATTTGTGGGTCAGGCTCCTTATGATACCATTGTAAATTGGGTTGATCAAGAATTATTGGAATTATCAAAAGTATTACCACCTTCGTATTCACAGCGACAAAAATACGGCCATGCTACTTCTATTATGTGTTTGGCAGTAAGAGCGAGAATGTTGTTGTTTGCGGCCAGTCCGTTAGTGAATGGGAATCCCGATTATAAAGGTCATGTGAATTGGAAGGGTGAGGAATTATTTAATTCTACCTATGATCCTAATAAATGGAAACGAGCAGCTAAGGCTTGTAAAGAACTTATTGATGCGGCTCATGCGGCAGGTCACAAATTATATTATGAATATAACGATGACGGAACAATCGATCCTTTTTTATCTTATCAGAACATGATGTTTAAAAAAGGAGACGTCAATCCTGAAATCTTATTTCCAAGGCCGAGCTGTGATTATACCTCCCTTGATAGACATGCAACACCGAGAGGATGTGCCGGCAATGGAGGTTATGGAATAACCCAATCGCTGGTTGATGCTTTCTTTATGGAAAACGGATTACCACCTATTTTGGGTTATGAGGGGGGAGATAGATCGAAACCCATCATAAATACGGCTTCCGGGTATAAGGAAAAAGGATTTTCAACGGAGCCGGAAGTGCGAAAAACAAAATGGATTGAATGCCAAGGTGACCAACCGGGGAAAGAAGGACAAGTAACGTTGGCTGGCACTTACAATATGTATTGTCATCGTGAACCACGATTTTATATTTCCGTGTTGTATAATCGGGCATGGTATCGCCAGGAAGGAAGAACGACCCGCTTTCTTATGGGGGAATGGGATGGTGGACCCACCCATGATGCGCCTCAAAACGGATATCTGTTAAGAAAGTTGGTGCATCCGGATCATAACTGCAGAACAGACAATTTCCCTTACAGGCCGGGTATTCTTTATCGTTTAGGCGAAGCTTATTTAAATTATGCCGAGGCGCTTAATGAATCGGATCCGGGAAATGCCGATATAGTGAAATATTTGAATTTGATTCGTGAAAGAGCCGGTATTCCGACTTATGGGAGCGGCCCAAATCAAATACCTGTGCCACAAGGACAGGATGCTATGCGAGAAGCAATACGTAGAGAACGTCGTGTTGAACTGAACTGTGAAACATCTATTCGTTGGAATGATGTTCGTCGGTGGAAAATTGGCGAAGAAACATTAGACGGATGGTTTTATGGAATGAATTATTTGGGTGAGAATCTGAGTGATGATGATAATGATTCCAAGGCATTTTTTGTTCGTACACCTTACCAAAAACGTGTATTCGAGAAACAAATGTATTGGTTCCCGGTACCGCAAGATGAAATAGACAAAAATCCAAATTTAACACAAAATCCGTTCTGGCAATAACAGTATTTTTTTGATTCTTCAATCTTAGAAAAAATCACACCAAAAGAAAAGATTTTTGTTTTTTCATTCTTTTAGTATCAGCTCAACGAGATGTGAAATACTTTTCGTTGAGCTGTTTTTTAGAAAATTGATTGAATGAAGGCATTATTAATCGGATTCTTAGACGGAGCATTAAAAGGTTTTTTGGGAGTTTTTG
>JAAZMQ010000311.1 GCA_012798745.1 Bacteroidales bacterium | reverse complement strand
CAAAACCATTCCTTACTTCGATTTGGTTGTTCCTACCGAATTGAAGGGGGTGAATACGGATGTGCTTGACCCACGCGATACATATGCCGATCCTTCGGAATGGGACAGAAAAGCCAAAGATCTTGCCCAACGTTTCGTCAAAAACTTTACCAAATTTTCAGGTGAAGAAGAAGGAAAAAGATTGGTGAACGCAGGTCCTCATATCGATTGATATAAAGATTGAAAAATCCTTTAAAACGATTGAAAAATCCCGCATTAAAAAGCGGGATTTTTATTTCTATAAATCCGAAGATATTTTTATCATTTTTTGGAACCTTATTCAATTAAACGATTGGGATATAATCTCGTCTAAGTTTAAAAAACCAACCAATTTAGTGGCAAATCATTAATTTAGTATTATTTTTGCAAATACACAGCAGGTCGGTTTGTCGCCCCGTATTCGTTCGGGGAGGAAAGTCCGGGCAACACAGAGCACCATACTTCCTAACGGGAAGCTGTTCGCAAGAACAGAGCAACGTAACAGAAAATAACCGTCTGCCTTTAGGCAGATAAGGGTGAAAAGGTGAGGTAAGAGCTCACCGGATGTTGCAGCAATGCAGCATGCCGTACGTCTTATGGGTTGCAAGGCCAAATATATCGGATGTGTAGGGTTGCTCGCCCGATGCCGAGGGGTAGGCCGCTAAAGAACGATGGTGACATCGGTTCGCAGATAGATGACAAACATCCGTCGAATGACGGATACAGAACCCGGCTTACAGACCTGCTGTTTATTTTTTGCAAAAAAATGATTGCCGACAAAGATAAAAATAATACGACAGAGAAAAAGGAGGAATACAAACCAGGCAGAATTACAAACTGGAAGAAAAAAATAACCGACCTGATTGAATTCCTTACTTATGGCATTTGGCGCATCGATTACAAATCGTTGTCCAAAAAGACAAGTGTCTTTTATAATATCATCAAGACCATCATTTTAACCGTAAGAAATACGCTGGAACTCGAGTTGGGAGTCAAAGCAGCATCATTAACCTATCGGACGGTTTTGGCCATTGTTCCCTTTCTAGCCGTATTGTTTGCCATTGCCCGCGGTTTTGGATTTGAAAATATTCTTCAAAGCGAAATTCTAGACTATTTGGGAATGACGCCTATCGGCAATGTTCCACAAGGTGAATCGAACCTTACAATGGAGATCATTACACTGATTCATAATTCGTTGGAATACGCCAAAGGAAGTGGTATTTTTGCCGGCGTGGGTGTGGTTTTGTTGTTGTATACCGTTTTTACGTTGTTCAGGGATATCGAGAATAATTTTAATCGAATCTGGCAAATAAAAAAAGGAAGAAGCATGCATCGTCGTGCCGTCGATTATTTCGCATTAATCCTTTTCTTGCCCATACTGATTATCCTGAATTACGGATTATCCATCGTGCTGAATTCGTTCACAAAATACATCTATATCTTATACCCTGCAACGCAATACCTTAATATTTTGCCCTATATCATTACTGTGCTTGTTCTTACGCTTTTGTATAAATTAATGCCGAATACAAAAGTCAAATTTGTCAACGCATTTATAGCAGCACTTATTGCCGGTGCGGCATATCAAATTGTTCAGATGCTGTATCTCAACGGGCAGATATGGATTACCAAATACAATGCCATATACGGAACATTTGCTGCCATTCCGTTGTTGCTGTTGTGGCTGCAATTATCGTGGTATATTGTTTTGATCGGTGCAGCATTATCTTTTGCCGCTCAGAATGTGCAAAAATTCTCTTTCGAAAGAGAAACCAAAAACATTAGCCGTCGTTACCGCGATTTTTTCACGCTGATCATTACTGCGGTAATCGTCAAACGGTTTGCCGAAGGAAAACCTCCTCTCAACAACGACGAAATATCGGAAAGTTGCGAAATACCGATAGGACTCACCAATGACATTCTGGATGATCTACAGAATATGCGCATCATTTCTGCCATACCTTTACCCAAAAACGAGCCTTTGATGGCTTACCAACCTGCGTTGGATATTAACCTGATAACGGTAAATTTTTTAATGAAATGCATTGATCAGTTTGGTTCGGAAGATTTCAATGTTGATACCGATGAAAAATTTGCCAATCATTGGAATGCGTTCATGGAATCGCGAATGTGTTTTTATTATAACAATAAAGATAAGTTGTTGAAAGATCTCTGAAATTATCCTTATTTTTATATCGGTATCGTTTGGTTTTGCCTTTATTATTAAGGTAACAAAAAAAGGTTCATCATCCTTTCCATGAAATATCAAAAATAGAAAAACAATACCTATCTTTGCACCAATAAATTAAAAGAATTATATTTTTAAATTGGTATATGTCTCTTTCAGGATTATTGGAAAGCATAGGTGAATATGTATTGCTTATGAAGCAGGTGTTAATGCCGCCTGATAGAGCGAGAGAGTTTTTTAAAGAGTTTTTTAAAGAACTCTATAAGCTTGGTGTTACATCTATAGGGCTTGTCGTTCTCATCTCCTTTTTCATTGGAGCTGTTATAGTAGTGCAACTGGCATTAAATCTGAACTATCCTTTTCTTCCTTCCTATACCGTAGGAGTAGTTTCACGTGAAATTATACTTTTAGAATTCTCCTCTACCATCATGTGCCTTATTCTATCGGGCAAGGTGGGATCGAATATTGCATCTGAAATAGGAACCATGCGCATCACTGAACAGATAGATGCATTGGAAGTCATGGGTGTTAACTCGGCCAACTATCTTATCCTGCCTAAGATAATAGCTTTTATTGTTTTCATGCCTGTTTTGGTTATTTTCAGTATTTTTGTCGGTCTTATGGGAGGTTACATCATTTGTGCTCTTACAGCAAATCCGCCGGTAGCAACTTATGTTTATGGTTTACGTGCTTTCTTTCGGGAATTTTTTATTTGGTACGCCATTGTCAAATCGATGATTTTTGGATTTATCATTGCATCCGTTTCGGCCTATTTTGGATACAGTGTAAAGGGGGGTGCTTTGGAAGTGGGAAAAGCTAGTACCGATTCGGTAGTGATAAACAGTGTATTGATTTTAATGACCGATTTGGTTTTCACTCAGTTGGTAATGGGGTAAAAAATAATAATAAATGATCGAAGTAAGAAATCTTTCCAAAGAGTTTGAAGATCATCTTGTGCTAAACAATATATCGGCTACTTTTCATAAAGGAATCGTTAACATGATTATCGGCAAAAGCGGATCAGGAAAAACGGTTTTTTTGAAATGCATGGTAGGTCTTATTCGACCCACATCAGGAGAAATTCTTTACGAAGGGCGCAATTTGCTTACCATGAAAACGAAAGAAGTTAAACGATTGAGACGCGAAATGGGTATGCTTTTCCAAGGATCGGCTTTGTTTGATTCGAAAACCGTACTCGAAAATGTTATGTTTCCACTCGACATGTTTTCCCGAATGAATAAAAAAGAACGACAAAAAAGAGCAGAATTCTGTCTAGAGAGAGTAAATTTATTGGATGCCGCACATCTTTATCCTTCCGAAATAAGCGGAGGAATGATGAAACGGGCGGCTATTGCACGTGCAATTGCTTTAAATCCCAAATATTTGTTTTGCGACGAACCCAATTCCGGCCTCGACCCTCAAACATCGCAACTGATTGATGAACTTCTGGCTAGTATTACCAAAGAGTTTGAGATTACGTCAGTTATCGTTACCCACGATATGAACTCTGTGATGAACATCGGGGAGCATATTGTTTTTCTCAACGAAGGAGTCAAAGAATGGGAAGGACCGAAAGAACAACTTAAAGATGCAGATAGCGAAGCAGTGAAAAAGTTCATTTTTGCTTCCGATGTATTCAAAAAAAAATAAACTTGATTACATTCACAAATAAAACCACATTAAAATTATAAATCTTTTAAGCGGCTCCATTGTTTTTCCGCTTATTTGATAAGGATAGATTTTATGGAAAATTTACTTGAAATAAAAAACCTACACGTATCCGTAGAAGGAAAAGAAATACTAAAAGGAATTGATCTGGAAGTAAAAAAGGGCGAGATTCATGCCATCATGGGACCTAATGGTTCCGGCAAAAGCACATTAGCATTGGTTTTGGCAGGTGATCCCCGATTTGAAGTTACCAAAGGAAGTATTATTTTTAACGGAAAAAACTTACTGGAAATGAAGCCGGAAGATCGAGCAAGGGAAGGTATTTTTCTGAGTTTCCAATATCCGGTAGAAATTCCGGGCGTCAGCATGGTCAATTTCATGCGAGCAGCAGTTAACGAACATCGAAGATACAGGGAAGAGGAACCCATTCCGGCAAGCGATTTTCTAAAACTTATGCGCGATAAGCGCGAGATGCTGGGTATCGATAGCCAACTGGTGAATCGGTCGGTAAATGAAGGTTTTTCTGGAGGTGAAAAGAAAAAAAACGAAATATTTCAAATGGCTATGCTCAATCCCAAACTTGCTATTTTGGACGAAACCGATTCCGGCCTCGATATCGATGCATTGCGAATAGTGGCTTCAGGGGTAAATAAATTGCATACCAATGAAAATGCGGTAATTGTAATCACCCATTACCAAAGATTGCTCGATTACATTAAACCCGATGTAGTTCATGTATTGTATGACGGTAGAATCATTAAAACTGCCGGTCCCGAATTGGCATTAGAGCTTGAAGAAAAAGGCTACGAAAACCTTATAAACACTGCAAAGGAATAACAATTTGGTGGAAAAATGATTGAACAACAATATATTGACCTGTTTGAAACTTATCGAAAAGAAATTGACCGGAACTCTGCATCAGGTCTCAACAAAGAACGCGATGCTGCTTTTGAGGCATTCAAAAAATTGGGTTTCCCGACTTCAAAATTGGAAGATTATAAACAATCGGACATTTCTCGCGCTTTCGATGCCGAGTTGGGACTTAATCTCCGAAACATTCCCATTCCGGTAAATCCTTACAATGCTTTTAAATGTGACGTCCCTAATCTGAACACCCATGTTTTTTTTCTTATTAATGACCGCTATTACGATAAAACGCAAACAAATCCCCCCCTTCCCGAAGGGGTTTTTGCCGGCAGTCTGCAAACATTTTCCGAAAAGTACCCCGGTGTTTTCAATACCTATTACAATAGAATTGCAGCATCCGATAACGGTGTCACCGCTTATAACACGATGTTTGCTCAAGACGGTTTTGTGGTATATGTACCCGAAAACACGGTTGTTGAAAAACCATTGCAGCTGATCAACATTCTGCGTGGCGGTGTGGATTTAAACGTAAACCGGCGCATTCTGCTCATTGCCGAAAAAAATGCACGTGTTAAATTGTTGGTTTGCGATCATACAGTAGACGATGTGCATTTTGTTGTAACACAGGTAATAGAAATTACTGCCGAAGAGAATGCTCAAATCGACTTTTACGAATTGGAAGAGAACTCAGTAAAAGCGACCCGGATAAGTTCATTGTATTGCAATCAGCAAGAACAATCGAAAGTAACGGCTGCAGGAATTACCCTTCATAATGGCTATACCCGTAATGATTATCGATTCAGATTGTTAGGCGAGTATGCCGAGACGCATGTAGGAGGATTGGTAATAAGCGACAAAAGACAGCACACCGACAATTTTGCTTTTCTCGATCATGCTGTACCGCACTGCACTAGTAACGAATTGTTCAAGTATGTCTTGCAAGAAAAATCGACAGGTGTTTTCTGTGGAAGAATTCTGGTAGAAAAAGGAGCCCGGAAATCCGAAGCATATCAAAGTAACCGGAATCTCTGTGCGTCGAACGATGCGCACATGTATGCCAAGCCTCAGCTGGAAATTTATGCCGACGATGTGAAATGTTCACACGGTCTAACCACGGGACAGCTCGATGAAGATGCACTGTTTTATCTTCAATCACGAGGAATCCCCGAGGAGGAAGCCCGAATGTTGCTTATGGTAGCTTTCACCAAAGATGTGGTGGATATGGTTCGCATAGACATCTTACGCGAAAGGTTGGAATACCTGATCGATAAACGATTCAGGGGAGAGCTACTGCGATGTGGAAACTGTAATGTATGTAAATGATGTTGAATATAGCTGAAATACGAAAAGATTTTCCCATACTTTCACGTACGGTTTACGGCAAACCGCTCGTTTATCTGGATAATGCCGCTACTACACAAAAACCCCGCTGCGTAGTGGAAAAAATAGAAGAAATGTATTACAACCTCAATGCCAATGTCCATCGGGGTGTACATTTTCTGAGTCAAGAAGCCACCAATGCCCACGAAGCAGCACGAGTAACCGTACAGAAATTCATTGGAGCGAAATCTTCGAGCGAAATTGTTTTTACCCATGGAACCACGGAATCCATCAATTTGGTAGCCTCTTCCTTCTGCAGAGCATTTTGCAGGGAAGGCGACGAAATTCTCATTACGGCAATGGAACACCATTCCAATATTGTTCCGTGGCAATTACAAGGCGATATCAAGGGGGTGAAACTTCAAGTCGTTCCTATAAACGAAAATGGCGAATTATGTCTCGATGAATTGGAAAAAAAAATTTCCCCATGCACCAAACTGATTGCCGTAACTCATATCTCCAACGTACTGGGCACAATCAATCCGATTGAAAAAATAACGGAAATCGCCCACAAACACAATATTCCCATTTTGATTGATGCTGCCCAATCGATACCACATCTTCCGATTGATGTACAAAAAATCGATTGTGATTTTCTGGTTTTTTCATCTCATAAGATGTATGGTCCTACAGGAATCGGCGTACTTTACGGTAAAGAAAAGTGGCTGGATGCCCTACCTCCTTATCAAGGTGGTGGTGAAATGATTGCCAGCGTTACCTTTGAAAGAACCACTTACAGCGAAATTCCTTTTAAATTTGAGGCCGGTACACCCGATTTTGTTGGATCTGCCGCTTTAGCCACAGCATTGGACTATATTTCCGAAATCGGATTGAAAAATATTTCACGCTACGAACACGAATTACTGAAATATGCTACTCAACAACTTCAAACCATCAAAGGACTACACATCATTGGCAATGCCACAAACAAAAGCAGTGTGATCTCTTTTCTGGTGGATGGTATTCATCCGTATGATATGGGGATGTTGCTCGACAAAATGGGGATAGCCGTACGCACGGGGCATCACTGTGCTGAGCCCTTGATGAACGAACTAGGCATCCCGGGAACGGTTCGTGCGTCGCTGGCTTTCTACAATACTCATGAAGAAATTGATGCACTGATAAAAGGAATCGAACGAATTATCACGATGTTTTAAAAAAGTAAATAAGGGTATTATATCTCCCACTTTTTTATTCGTTCGATGGCTTCCTTTGTTTTGTCGTGGCTGTTGAAAGCCGTGAGACGAAAATAACCTTCGCCGCTTGGGCCAAAACCTACTCCGGGCGTACCCACAATATGGCACTCCTCGAGCAACCGATCAAAAAACTGCCAGGAATCATTCGTATCGGGGCATTTCAACCAGATATACGGTGAATTCACACCACCATATACCGTCCAACCCTTTTCATGAAGTCCTTCACGAATTGTCTTTGCATTTTCCAGATAATAATTTACCAACCCTTTTACTTCCTCTTTTCCTTCGGCAGAATACACAGCTTCTGCTGCTCGTTGAATAATATAGGCCGTTCCGTTGAATTTGGTGGACTGGCGTCTGTGCCATAATTGATTCAGTGCAACATAGGTTCCTGTGGAAGCTTTCGTTTCCAGTTCTTTTGGCACAACTGTATAGCTGCATCGCAAACCGGTGAAGCCGGCGTTTTTGGAATAAGAACGAAATTCGATAGCGCACGATTTTGCTCCTTCAATCTCGAAAATGCTGCGTGGAACATCATCTTCTGTAACATAAGCTTCATAAGCTGCATCAAATAAGATGAGGCTTTTGTTTTCGAGCGCATAATTAACCCATCTTTCCAGCTCCTCCCTTTTCATCACCGTACCCGTAGGATTATTGGGGTAACACAAGTAAATCACATCTACTCTCTTCTTGGGTATCTCCGGCAAGAAATTGTTTTCGGGATGGCAAGGAAGAAATACAATTTTACTGTTGGTAATGGAACGCTCTTTTATTCTCATTATATTGGAATCCAAATAAACGGGGTAAACCGGATCGGTAATCCCGACAACATTATTTTCACCCAGGATATCCACGATATTCCCCGTATCGCTTTTCGCCCCATCACTTACAAATATCTCATCGGTAGAAATATCAATTCCGTGGGCACGGTAATCGTTTTCGGCTATTTTTTCGAGTAAAAAATCGTATCCTCGCTCGGGACCGTAACCCCGAAAAGTTTCCTTGACCGCCATTTCATCAACAGCTTTATGCAAAGCTTTGATAACAGCCGGTGGCAAAGGTAATGTTACGTCGCCAATTCCTAAACGGATAATGTTTGCATCCGGATGTTCTGCAGAAAATTCTTTGACTTTCTCTGCAACAGTAGTAAAAAGATAATTTTCGTTCAGTCTAAGAAAATTCTCATTTATCGAAAACATATTTTTTATTGAGTTAATAATTAATTCTTCTTAATCGGGAATTTCTCCCTTAAAAACAAAATGAGCATCTCCCGTAAGATAAACCTGATTATTGGTTTTATCCCACTCGATGTCGAGATCTCCTCCTTTTAATTTCACAGTAACGCGGGTATCGCAACGATTATTAAGAACACCGGCTACCACCGAAGCACAAGCCCCTGTGCCGCAAGCGAGTGTTTCCCCGCTTCCACGCTCCCATACGCGCATTTTGAACGTATTGCGATCAACTACTTCAATAAATTCCACATTGGTTCGTTGAGGAAACATGGGATGATTTTCTATTTTGGGACCAATTTCATCGAGTTTCAAATTGTCAATATCCGACGTAAAAATAACCGCATGCGGGTTCCCCATCGATACACAAGTTATCCGAAATTCCTTTCCATCGATAGTCAAAGGTTGATCGATTACTTCAGGAAGTTCCGATACCACAGGAATGGATTGTGAAGAAACAGAGGCTTCTCCCATATTTACGCGTACGCGTTGGACAGTATCGGTTTGAGGATCAATAAAAAGTTGAAGATATTTTATGCCTGCTTTTGTATCCAAGGCAATCTCCCTTTTTTTCGTTAGTCCTCTTTCATAAAGATATTTTGCTACGCAACGCGAGGCATTGCCACACATCTCGGCTTCACTACCGTCGGCATTGAACATGCGCATAGAAAAATCGCCTTCGTCCGAAGGACCTATCAATACAATACCATCGCCACCCACCCCAAAATGACGGTCGCTCAACTTTATGGATAAAGTCGACGGGTCATCTATTCTTTCTTCAAACAAGTTAAAATAGATGTAATCGTTACCTGTCCCCTGCATCTTTTCGAATTTCATACAAAAATATTTAATTTGAAAAATAAATAATACCGCTTTCAATAAATTTCTATCGTTTGAAAAGAGAAAATGGCTGATTTCCTTCAAAAACGATTTGATAGCCGGCAAAAATACGACTTTTTGTCGATTTTAGCAATAAAATCGTTTACATATAACAATGAGCAAATTCAACTCATAAATGCAACTTTTCACAAAGATGAGAAAAATCTTTGTAAAGATGTATTATAATATACCGATTATCGGAATCTTCGGTCGGCTTTACATCACCTTTGTTTGGTCATCCACTTCTTTTTTCCCAATCTTTCACAGATAAATTTTTACATTTGTGAATTCAAAACTAAAATTTTAAATTTGAAGCCGAGTAGAAATCCGAGTTTTCATCAATAACCATGTCAAACTTGCCATATTAGCAAATCTTGAAAATAAAAAATCATGAAATCATCCCAAAAATTAAACAGACGAGAGTTTATCTCTAAAATGACATCGAGTGCCATCGGACTAACTATTATCCCCTCTTATGTAATGGGTATCAATGGCAAAACTCCTCCAAACGACAGGATAAACGTTGCTTTGATCGGCTGTGGTACTCAGGCTTTGAGACAACTTCCCGATTGGCTAAAACGAGAAGAACTGCAATTTGTGGCAATTTGCGATCCCAACAAAGAAAGTTACGATTATCCTTTATGGGGGAAACCTCAAGGAGAAAAGCAAGGGGCTCCCGGCGGTAGAGAAATCGGGAGAAAACAGATTAATAATTTTTATGCCGAGAAAACCGGTAAAAGCGCTTATAATACTTGTGCAGCCTATGCCGATTTTCGCGAACTTTTAGAAAAAGAAAATAGTCTGGATGCCATTTTTATTATGACACCCGATCATTCGCATGCCACCATTGCTTTGGCCGGCATGCAAAAAAACTTATGCGTGGCAACCCATAAGCCCATTTCCAATTTCATGAACGAAACGCGATTGGCTTGCAATGTTGCCCAAAAAACGGGAGTTGCAACGCACTGCTTTGCTTTTCAGGATCCAGAAGAACTTTACCAATTAAAAGCATGGATTGACAATGATCTTATTGGTGAAGTAAAAGAGTTGCACCGATGGACAAATCGTCCGATGTGGCCTCAGGGTTTGCCATACCTTCCCGAAGAGGAACCCATACCTGAAGGATTCGACTGGCAGTTATGGCTTGGGCCCTCAACAGACAGGCCTTACTCTTCCGCTTATACCCATACCGTTTTTCGTGGTTGGTACGAATTTGGTGGGGGGTGTCTTGCCGACATGGGATATTACGGATTTTGGAAAGATTGGCGAATTTTAAATCTGGGGATGCCTGCAAATGCCGAAGGCACTAAAAGTTTTACGTGCGAAATTAGGGATTTCAGAAGCACCAAGGTGGAAAACAATGTTAGTTATCCCCATGCCGCTACTATAAAATGGGCAGATGTTCCTGTTATCGGTAAACATGCAACAGTAGATGTGTTTTGGTATGAAGGCGGAATCAAACCTTCCACGCCAAAGTCTTTGGTGAAAAAGGGGGTGAAAATGCCTGAAGAAGGTGTTATGTTTGTCGGGGAAAGAGGGACGATTCTTGCCGATTACGGTTATGGGAATATAATGGCATTGAACGTAAGGGATGAAGAAAAACAGAAGGCTTCCACTAAAATTCCCAGATCTTCACGCGTTGATCAGACCACTGAAATGATCCGCGCATTTAAGGGAGGTAAACCATCCCGAGGAAGATTTCAGGAAGTACAGGCGGTAGCAGAAGCCATTTGTCTTGGGAATCTGGCTATCCGAATGAACGATCGTCTCGAATGGGATAGTGAAAATATGAAAGTTACCAACTTTCCTCAAGCCAATGAATTTGTATCGCGAATTTATCGAAAAGGATGGGAACTTTAATTACAAAGAAAAACATAATCCTTTAAATTGATTAAGAATATGAAAAAAATGAATTTCTTCTTGGTGCTGTTTCTGTTTATTAATTTTTCTTTTATGTCTTTTGCCCAACAAGAAAATTACTTTAATGAATAAAAGAGTTATGAAATTGATTTTATTTCTTTTAGCAGCATTGATTCCAATGAATATCACTTTGGCACAAAACAAAAAAATAAATATAGTGGTATTCGGTGCTCATCCCGACGATCCCGACACCGCGGCGGGAGGCACAGCAATCAAATTTGCTCGATCGGGGCACAACGTTTTGTTCGTTTCCCTGACTAACGGCGATGCAGGACACTTCAATACGGGCGGAGGAGCATTGGCAAAAATACGCAGAGCGGAAGCTCAGGAAGCAGGAAAACGCTTCGGGGTAACCTACAAGGTGTTGGATAATCATGACGGAGAATTGATGGCAGATTTAAACGTCCGTCTGCAAGCCATCCGAATCATTCGTGAATGGAACGCCGATGTGGTTATCGGACCCCGTCCCTATGACTATCATCCGGATCACCGGAACACTGCAATCATTTTGCAAGATGCAGCATTTATGGTAGTGGTACCCAATATAGCACCGGATACCCCACCGTTGAAGAAAAACCCCGTTTTTCTTTATGCACAGGACAATTTTAAAAAGCCATACCCATTCATCCCCGATATTGCCATCGATATATCAGATGTATTTGACCAAAAAATATATGCGATGTCGGCACACGAATCTCAATATTTTGAATGGCTACCCTGGCTTTCAGGAGAATTGGAACAACTTCCCAAAGATGAAAAAGAAAGACTGGAATGGCTGAAAATATT
>JAAZMQ010000310.1 GCA_012798745.1 Bacteroidales bacterium | reverse complement strand
TCCCTATATCATCTCCGATGTCCTGAAAAACGGAATCGAAAATCAGGATATCCAAATATTGAATTATTCGCTTACGTTGACAAACGGACTTCGTCCGACGGCAACCGTAAAGATAGCGATAAAAGGAGAGGTATATGAGCAAACAGCCGCAGGCGACGGACAATATCATGCTTTTTCAAAAGCGATGTACAAAATTTACCGAAGTTTGAATAAACCCATCCCCGACCTGATCGATTACATGGTAGTGATACCACCCGGCGGAAAAACCAATGCGTACGTCCAAACCATCATTACGTGGCGATTCGAGGGTAAAATATTTAAAACCCGCGGTCTGGATGTCGATCAAACAGCGGCCGCAATTAAAGCAACAATGAAAATGCTCAATATGATCGAAAGCGGAAACATTCCGGCTTTCAATCCGATGCAATTGCCGTGAAGATTTTCCCTAATATTGAGAATAGTTGAAGAAAAATAAATACAAATCAAAAAATATAACAATGAAACTAAACATAGCTGTATTGCCCGGTGACGGGATAGGTCCTGAGATCATGAATCAGGCACTGGAAGTTACCAAAGCAATTTGTAAAAAATTTGGTCACGAATTATCTTATCGAACAGGAATCGTTGGTGCTTGCGCCATCGATCAAACGGGTGACCCCTACCCTGCCGAAACGCATCAACTCTGCATGGGGTCCGATGCTGTGCTTTTCGGAGCCCTCGGTTCTCCTAAATACGACGACGACCCCAATGCAAAAGTACGTCCCGAACAAGGACTGCTCAGAATGAGAAAACAATTGGGGCTGTATGCTAATATCCGACCGGTAACTACCTTTCCCTCACTGATTCATAAATCGCCCCTTCGCGCAGAACTTGTCGAAGGTGCCGATTTCATGTGTATTCGTGAACTGACCGGAGGGCTATATTTCGGTCGCCCACAAGGACGAAGCGAAGACGGTAATACAGCCTATGACACCTGCATTTATACCCGTGAAGAAATTGAACGTATTCTCCATCTGGCCTATAAATTTGCAGGGCAACGCAAGAAAAAAGTAACCGTGGTAGACAAGGCCAACGTGCTTGCCACTTCGCGCCTTTGGAGACAGATTGCACAGGAGATTGCTCCGCAATATCCCGACATCGAAACCGATTATCTTTTCGTGGATAATGCCGCCATGCGCATTATTCAATGGCCGAAGAGTTTTGATGTGTTGGTAACGGAAAATCTTTTTGGCGACATTCTTACCGACGAAGCATCGGTTATTACCGGTTCGCTCGGCTTATTGCCCTCGGCATCCATCGGACTGCACACCTCACTTTTTGAACCCATCCACGGCTCATATCCTCAGGCTGCAGGTAAAGACATTGCCAATCCTCTTGCAATGATTCTCTCGGCTGCACTCATGTTCGAATATGGCTTCAACCTGATGAAAGAAGGTGCATTGATCCGCGAAGCAGTGAATGCAAGTCTGGAAGCCGGCGTAGTTACCGAAGACATTGCAGAGGGTGGCAAAGCTTACAAACTATCCAAAGTGGGCGCTTGGATCGTGAACTATATCAACAACAAATAATCGTTTCTTCCCTCTTGTTTTCTTTACAAGGGGAAAACGTAAACGAATATACGCATATGGACAAAAAAGAACATAAAAATCATCCTTTCGGGGAGTATAAAATACCGTTGAGAAGTCTTACCAGCCCTTCCGGCCGACGGATGGC
>JAAZMQ010000309.1 GCA_012798745.1 Bacteroidales bacterium | reverse complement strand
AGCATGACGAGAAACGTGCCGAGCAACTGGCTAAATTCAGGGAAGATCGTCAGCAGGCACAGCAACAAGATCGCGAAAAACGACGCGAAGAAATGAGAGCATTGATGGAACAGAACATGCAAGAACAAGATGCCGAGCTGGAACAAATCATCGGCAAAGAAAAAATGGAACAATGGAAAGCCTATCGTGTGGAGCAGATGAAGAAAAGAGGTAGTCGTGAGAATGCTCCTGCACCTCGTAGAAGATAAACAAAGCAAGTCGTTTCATTTCGTAGAAAAGAGCGCGGATCAACTGATCGGCGCTTTTTTTAATTTCTTAGTTTGTCAAATCGGGTATCAACATGTTAAAAGAAAATAAAAAAGGAACTTAATAACCGGTCAATTGTTTTAGTTTATGTAAAAATCGAAGAATTATGAAAAACAATATTGTAAATAGAGAACCCGCTGTAGCAGGGCAATTTTATCCTGCAAACGCTGAAAAATTGCGGCGTGAAATTGAAACATATTTCAGCGAAGCGGTTCCTCGAAAATATACCAACGTGAGAGCAATTATTTCTCCTCATGCCGGTTATGTTTTTTCGGGAAAAGTTGCGGCATCAGCATTTAACCAGATCGATGAAAATGCCGATTATGAGCACATTTTTTTATTGGCTTCATCGCATCATTATCATTTCAACGGAGCATCGGTTTATTGTCATGGCGATTTTATCATGCCTTACGGCATAGAAAAGGTGGATATCGATTTCGGAAAACAACTGGTTGCCTCTCATCCCGAGATTTTTACCGACAATCCCTCACCTCATGCACGAGAACATAGCATTGAAGTGCAGCTTCCATTTTTACATTACAAACTAAAAAAAGGTTATAAAATTGTTCCTATCGTCATCGGTACTTCTCAACCCGAAACGTGCTTCGAGATAGCATCGGTATTAAAACCGTATCTTTCAGAAAAAAACCTGTTTGTTATCAGTACCGACTTTTCGCATTATCCCGATTACGAAAGTGCAAAAATAGTAGACTCGGCAACAGCCAAAGCCATTCTTTCCAATGATCCGGAAAATTTGTTAGACGTTCTGGCTAAAAATCAAAACAGAGGGGTTCCAAATTTGCTCACCTGCTTGTGCGGTTGGACATCGGTATTGACTTTGATGTACATGACATATAATAATCCTACTTACGAATACCATGAAGTAGATTATCGGAATTCAGGAGATGCAATATATGGCAATTATCGCGAAGTTGTAGGATATTGGGCAATTGTTCTTATTCAAAAAAGTTAGTTACAATGAAAAATAGCGAATTTTATTTAACCACCGAAGATAAAAAAGCATTATTGGCAGAGGCACGGCGTGCCATCGAAAAGTTATTTGGTCTAAACGTCACACCACCACCCAATTTGAGCGCTTGTTCCGATGCCATCTATGCCCGATGCGGAGCATTTGTGACTTTAAATAAATACGGGCGATTGCGCGGTTGCATCGGCCAAATAATCAGCGATAAGCCCCTTATAGAAACCGTACGCAACATGGCTGTATCGGCTGCCCGTTACGATTACCGTTTTCCGCCGGTTACTGCGAGCGAACTCAATGTCATTTCTATCGAAATATCCGTTCTTTCGCCATTAAGAAAAATTCGCGATATTTCGGAAATTGAGCTTGGAAAACACGGCATTTACATAGTAAAAGGCTCTCGGAGTGGGGTTTTTCTGCCCCAAGTAGCTACAGAAACCGGTTGGGATTTGGAAAATTTTCTCGGGCATTGTGCTCGCGATAAAGCCGGCATAGGATGGGACGGCTGGAGAGATGCCGATATTTACATTTTTACGGCTACCGTATTTAGTGAAGATGAAATGGAGTGATTTAACTCCATCTTCCCGGGATACTTTCTCCACAAAACGCACATTTGCCGTCGACTATATTATTTTCAGCGACAGAAAATCCTGTTCTTGCAATCAATAATTGTTTACAACTCGGGCAAAAGGTGTTTTCTCCCTGTATGTGAGGCATATTCCCTATATACACGTACTTTATCCCTGCTTTTTCGGCAATTTCTTTTGCCTTAATCAAGGCACTTTGTGGAGTAGGGGGTACATGCTGCAATTTATAAGAAGGAAAGAAGCGACTGAAATGAAGCGGGGTTTCGGCAAAACCGTTTTCGACCAGCCATTCACACATGTTTTGGATCATTTGGGGATCGTCATTATACGTCGGGATAATCAAATTGGTGATCTCCAGCCAAATGTCATGTTCTTTCAATGTTTTTAATGTCGACAATATAGGATGAAGTCTTCCGCCGGAGGTTAATTTTTTGTAAATGGCATCATCAAAACATTTCAAATCGATATTGGCAGCGTCCAAAAGCGGACAAAAATCGTTCAAAGGCTCAGGATTTATAAATCCATTGGACACGATCACCGTTTTTATCTCATTCTGATGAGCAAGAACAGAAATATCATACATATACTCATAAAAAATGGTCGGTTCGGTGTAGGTAAAAGCAATCATTTTTGTATGATAAGAGAGTGCAACCCGCACAATCTCTCCCGGTTCAAGCCGATACTGTCCAAAATCTTCCGGAGAAGCCTGCGATATTTGCCAGTTCTGACAGTTCAGGCAATGAAAATTGCATCCTGATGTGGCCAGCGACAAAATATTTTCCCCCGGATAAAAATGGAACAGCGGTTTTTTTTCGATGGGATCGATATTTAGCGAACACGGATTGCCATAGGCAAGTGTATAGAGTGTTCCTCCAATATTTTTTCGTGCATTGCATACTCCCAATTTGCCCTCGTTGATAAGACAATTGTGCGGACAAAGACGGCAACGCACTTTCCCGCCTTCTTTCTTCTCCTGATAAAGCGCTATTTTATACTGACTTGTCATGTTATCCTCTTTCATGATACTTTTTTCTTCTTCGGTAAAAAACGGTACAAAATAAAGAATGATAGTACACCCGGCGAGACTCGAACTCGCATCGTCGGAACCGGAATCCGATATTCTATCCATTGAACTACGGGTGCTT
>JAAZMQ010000308.1 GCA_012798745.1 Bacteroidales bacterium | reverse complement strand
TTTCTGGCGTGCTCGGCATGTGTAACAGCAAAGTTGTGACGGCCCGAGAGATCATCTTTTGCGCACATGAAAAGGTAGTTGTGACTTACGGGGTTGAGTACTGCATCTATTCCCTGTATAGAGGGTATCCTGATTGGACCGGGGGGCAGTCCGTCGTTCTTGTAGGTGTTGTATGGCGATTCAACTTCGAGGTGCTTGAAGAGGATCCTGCGAAGGGTGGGATCGCCAACGGCAAACTTTACGGTGGGGTCGGCCTCCAGGCGCATGCCTCGTTTTATGCGGTTGAGGTATAGTCCGGCAACTATTGGATATTCATCTGCATAGGTTGCCTCTTCTTCAACTATGGATGCAAGGGTTGATACCTCCAGAGGGGTGAGGCCTATCTCTTCGGCTCTCTTTTTGCGGTTGCTGTTCCAGAATGCATCGTACTCTTTTTTCATCCTGTCGGTTAGTCCTTTTACACTCGTGTCCCAATACACCTGGTAGGTGTTGGGGATAAACATGGCTCCAAAGGTTTGACTGTTGAATCCATATCCTGCTGCTATATCGGGGTTGGTTAGTGCTTCCAAAAGCGAGAGGCTGTCGGTCATAAGCTGGCTAGAAAGTCGCCCTGCCAGGCTTTCCATATTGCGGATATTGTTGAAGGTGAGGTTTACCGGCTCCTGCACTCCTGAGCGGAGCAGACGTATTGCATCGAGCATGGTGGTGCCGGGTTTGATGGCGTAGCGACCGGTTTTTATGTTGTTGATGTATTTCATCCTGTCGGCAAGCAGATTGAAGATTCTTTCGTTGGGTATGCCTGCTTTTTCCTGCAGCTGGTCTATCACTTTATCATAGCTCTTCTCTTCATCTATATATATGTATACCGTTTCGGGATGATCGAACGGTTTGAAGATTGCATTGTAGGTGTATATACCGGCTGAAATAATGATTAGCAGTAAGATGCCAGCAGTTAATAGGATGATTTTTGTTCTTTTCTTCATAATTTACCGACCTAAAACGACAAAAGTATAAATATTAGGTTTGAAATTGATTGTTTTCTTTGAAAAGTTGAAAACATTCATGTATATTTGCATCCGATTTCAGCAAAATTACCAAAAGGAAGTGTGGGTGAGTGGCTGAAACCAACAGTTTGCTAAACTGTCGTACGGGTAACTGTACCGGGGGTTCGAATCCCCCCGCTTCCGCTGAAAGGCTTAGCCAAAAACAGCCAAAAGTAAGACAAACCCCGCAAGTTTAATGACTTGTGGGGTTTTTTTATTTTTCAATTTCATCTTCGCTTAATTGATAAGGATGAATTAGATCATCGCTCTCTTTATTTTACAGAATTTAAGAGTACTACAAAGATGCCAGAACATTCGTAAATGAAAATAACAGCTTGATGTTTAAGTGTATGATAAAATTGGTTTTTTGCTGTTGGGTTGGGTGATTACAAAAAAATGTTATGCGAATGTTTTAAATTTATAAACGAATGTTGTATATTAGCTTGCGTAAATAAGATGTTAGCGGCAACTATAGAAGAACCGAGCGATGAAGAAATTGACGACTGTAATATTGAATGAGTTGAAAGAGTTCAACCATTTCTTTAAAGAGCAGGAAATTCCAGCCAAGACAATTCTTTTACCGGAAGGACAAATCTCAAAAACAATGTTTTTTATTGAGAAAGGTTGTTTACGGACTTGGATAAATAATGACGGTAAAGAAATTACCACTCAATTTTTCTTCGAAGGAGATGGGGTTTCTTCCTTCGAGAGTTTTAGGACTAATCAACCAAGTTTATACAGTATAGAAAGTATAGAGCCTTGTATATTAAAATCCTTATCACAAAAAGATTTTCAGACTATTTTAAAGAGCACCCCTGAGTTAAGAATAAAATTGGAAGACCATTTATTTAAACGACTGTTCCAATCTCAACAGCTTTTATATTCATTTCTAAAAAACAATCCAAAAAAACGATACGAAGAATTGATAAAACAACATCCTCTTATTATTCAGCGTGTTCCGCAACACTATATTGCTTCCTATTTAGGCATTACACCTGTTTCACTAAGCAGAATACGAAACAGACGATAAAACTCATTTCTTTACAATTGTTATCGTTCAATGGTTTACGACTTCTTAACTTTACACTAAATTTAAACAGTAAAAGATGAGAACCGTAATAGTATTCAATCATCCCTATGAGGGAAGTTATTGCAACGCAATCCTAAACGCAGTAACAAAAGGACTTCAAAAGGCTGGCCACGAAGTGGACCTTATGCACCTTGACAATGACAGGTTTAATCCCGTAATGACACAAGACGACTTACAAGCCTTCGTTGCACATCAACCCATCGACCCTCAGGTAATTAATTACAACGAGCGTTTGAAGAAGGCTGACCACTTAATTTTTATTTTTCCAATTTGGTGGGATATTATGCCTGCAACTACCAAAGGTTTTATAGACCGTGTACTATTCCCTGGCGTGGTATATGACCATCATTCCCGAGGCTTCGGCTTAGTGCCACTTTTAAAAAACCTGAGAAGTGTAACAATTATCACTACAATGAATAAGCCCAAAATAATGTACTCGTTACTAATAGGTAATTTGATTAGAAAAGTGATGTTACGGAGCGTTTTTAAGACAATGGGATATAAGCGACTGAAATGGATTAGTTTTACTTCGGTTAAATCTGTAAGTCAAGAAAAAAGGAAGAAATGGCTTAGTAACCTTGAAACACGATTTTCGTCATTTAATTAAAAAAGATGTATTATGAAATTGAGCAGAAGTTTTATCACCCCATTAATAACTATAATTTTCCTTGTTGTTGGCCTCTCAGGCTTACTAATGTTTTTTCATGTATTTGATGGATATACAGAGGTTGTACATGAAATTTTGGGGCTTTTCTTTGTCGTGTTTTCAGTATTACATGTCATACTCAACTGGAAGGCCTTCAAAATTTATTTCAAAAAGCGTGTTTTCATCCTATCGACAATAGTTGTTGCTGTTATATCTATTTTATTAGTCATTCAGCAACTAAATAGTCCAAAATTTGACACCATCCTTATAGAAAGAATAACCGATGCTCCAATTGAAGATGTTCTAAAAGTATTGCAGGTTGATTCTATTGTAGTTGTCAAAAGGTTGGAAGCAAACGGAATTTCCTATATAGAAGGGGCGTCGATGGAGGAAATCTGGATTAACAATAAAGTAAATCCCAAAAAAGTATTTGATTTGATAATGGAATAGTTGATTGTTTTTGAAAGGAGAAAAATGGCCGCTGCTAACAGAAAAATATAATTAATTGCGGTTTCGGTGCGAATAATCAAGCTTTACAGCCCACACAAACCCGGTGCATTTCGACAGGAAAGCGCCCCGCATTCCGTAACTAATCATATTTGCGGAACGTTACATGGCAAGCTTCAAGTACCCACAGTTAAACATACTTGAAGCCCCCTCAGCGGAGAGAATTCACCATCCACGAATTATTTTTATAAAGGCAACAATGAAAACACAAGAAATTATTCTATGGACGTTACTGTTGATCATAATAGACCAAGTCATTAAAATAATTATCAACAGCTATTTCTTGGAGAGCCATTTTGATATTATACCATCATTAATAGAATTAAAACCAACGTTTAACGATAAACACTCCTACTTTAACAGTTTGTTAAACCGTTATTCCAATTTAAATATCGGATTAGAAATTCATTTGAGCTTGTTTTTAATTGCCGAGATTGTAATTCTTACTCTATATAGTTTCTTCAGAAGTTTTTCAGACAATATAAAGCTTCTTGACATCGCCATCATTTTTCAAATGGCAGGAATGATTTGTGCATTAATTGGAAATTTAATATGGGAAAATGGGACTCTTGATTATATATATTTGAAACCATTATTTATTTTTGACTTAAAGACATAGTTTATCGTATTCATCACTTATGGGACTTATAGTTTGGAGTGTAATGGCATTTGTTGTTGGAGGAATAGGTTTTTGGGGATATGAATATTTTGAACGAAAGAAACGTATCAAAAAACTCAAATCGAAAAAATATCCGCTTCGGTTGACAGGACTTCGTGTTCGTGAAAATATGGAATATTCCCTGTGGAAGTGTGAAAATTGAGAACATCATTTCGGTGGAACGTTCGTATAACCCTCTTTCGTCACCTGCGGCCTCTCTCAAGAGATTGAGCATTAATCTCGGTGGAAAAGAGAAATTTCCGTATATGCTAATTTCGTCAGTTAGAGAGAAAGAGTTTATTGGGAAATTGAAGATACTAAACCCGAACATTTTTATTCGTGTTCCTGTCAAAAAGGGAATATGGCGTGTACAGGATTGGGACATATAGAAAAAGGAATTAACGATGTGCAGCTTAAGCATGATTCAATTGAAACTGAAAGACAAAAGGCCTACATACAACATGCGTCAAATAATGCAAAGTGTAGAAAACCATTAACTTTGAGAAGATAATATTTAGTATTAAGGTGTATTAGTATTAAGGCTAAAAAAACTATCTTTGAAAAAAAAGAATTATGGAACTTAAAATAATGACATCTGAATTGCTGAACCAATTTACATCAGTGGTGAATGAATCTCCATTAGAAAAATTGAATAATATGAAGAAGGTTGATATTCCAGTCGATTATTTTCAGTTTTATAAATCAGTATCTTCAGTTTACTCCTCTAAGATTGAAGGCGAAGACATCGATTTCGATAGCTTTTTCAAACACAAGTTTCTAAAAGTAAAGTTTAGAACTGATTACACGAAAAAAGCGGATGATTTATATGCTGCATATGATTTCATAGAAAACCAGAAGCTAACATTAAAAAACGTACAGAAAGCGCATTCAATCTTAAGTTCCAGTCTTCTGCCAAAAAGCCAGCAAGGCCTAATTCGAACAAATCCGATGTTTGTAATCAATAGTGATGACCGGATCGAGTATATAGCAGCCAGTCCTGAAATCGTAAAGACGGAGTTAAACAAGCTTCTTGACGATATTAAATTACTTATAAATACAGATTTAAATCCTTTTGAGGTCTTTTATTATGCTTCAATGTTCCATCTCGTATTCGTGAAAATTCATCCATTTCAAGACGGTAACGGACGTACAGCAAGATTGCTTGAAAAATGGTTTCTAATGGAAAAAATTGGGCAAAAGGCAACAGCCGTTCAATTAGAGAAAAATTATTATAAGCATCTTGAAGATTATTATGCAAATATCAGGAAATTGGGGCTGGAATATGAAGTTTTGGACTATAGAAAAAGTCTTGATTTTCTTTTGATGACAGTAAATGGAATGGAAGGGGAATAAAGATCGATATAAATTCACTTCTGACGATTTATTATTTCAAGTGTTTGCAGACAGAAACGATTTGCCAAAAGCTGAATACAAACAAGCAAGGGAACATTTTTTTTCAAAAGGACAGCCTTGTTTGCGCACTTCGCCATTGACGAAAACATACGGTTTCGGGATACACGGCGACAGTAATGGGAAGGTTGCACTTTATGGAATGGAGACTGAAGAGTATCAAAACTTTTTGGCTGACACGAAAATCAAGAAAGTAAAAGCAATGAAATCAAGTAAATAAACTGGAGTGAACTATGGAATTATCATCGAAAGCAAAAAATATTATTAGCCAGGTTAGCGATAAAACAACCAAGCTTGGCGACTTACGAAATATCGCTAAAGAAATAAAAATAGACCACGAATTAGCGATGCAGCTTTGGTCATCAAAACATTTTTTTGCCCGACAATTGGCAATCTTGATTATGGACAAAAAGCTTCTAACCGAAGAAGTGATTGACAAATTAGTTGCTGACATTGACCAACATGACGAAAACGAGAAACTTCAACTCATTGATTGGCTAATGGCAAACCAACTAACCAAGGACAAAAAGACAGTTGCACTAATAGAAGGTTGGGGAGACAGCCCATCTCCACTTAAAAGACGAGTATACTGGTATTATCAGGGTCGTTTGCGTTGGGTTGGAAAAATACAACCAAATAGTGAAGAGCTATTATCCGTAATCGAAAGACAAATTGAAAACGAAGAGCCTTATGTGCAATGGGCAATGAATTTTACCGCGGGTTGGATTGGCATATATGAAAAAAAATACCGAAATCGGTGTATTGTACTTGGAGAAAAAACGGGTCTATACAAAGGTAAGAAGGTTTCAAAAGGCTGTACTCCTGACTATTTGCCAGAGTTTATAGCTATTGAAAGCTACAAACGAAATCTATAATAAGATCCATCATCAACAAGCAATTGGTATGAGTACACTGCCTAAACCAATCACATTTTGGATCGTAATCGAAAATTTAGGCCTAATTTTTCGATTACGATCTAAATATTCAGTATATTTGTGGTAAAAGAGGGTATTGATGATAAAGAGGGATTTAAAAAACACGATTGTTTCTTCCTGTTTCACAGGGAAAATAATTCTATTGCTGGGAGCAAGGCAAGTCGGTAAAACAACACTACTGAAAGAGGTACTTAAGGAAATCGAAGAACCTTCCGTTTGGCTAAATGCCGACGAATCCGATATTTTAGAGGCGTTTAGTACAGCCGGTACAAGCACACAGCTCCTACAATTAATTGGTGTGAACAAGAAATTAGTAGTCATTGATGAAGCCCAGCAAATTCCAGATATTGGCAAAAAACTTAAATTAATATATGATACTTACCCGCATATACAAGTGATAGCCACTGGATCTTCATCCTTCGAATTACAAGACCGAATGAGTGAACCCCTTACAGGTCGAAAAAAAACGCTCCATCTATTCCCGATTAGCTATAAGGAGACAGTCGAAAATAGCTCAAAGATGGAAGCAAGAAGAATGCTTGACACACGTCTTGTCTATGGCCTCTATCCAGAGGTTGTTAATAATCCGGGACAAGAAAAAGAAATTCTCCTCGAGATAGCCAACAGCTATCTTTATAAGGATATTCTGAGATTAGAAAACGTACGAAAGCCCGTCCATATAGATAAACTGTTGCGAGCATTGGCTTTTCAGGTGGGGTCAGAAGTTAGTTACAATGAATTGTCACGCATCGTGGGAAACATTGATACAGCTACGGTTGAAAAATACTTGGACCTGTTAGAGAAGGCTTTTGTGGTATTTAAACTTCCGGCGTTTAGTCGTAATCTACGAAATGAGATCAAGAAAGGGAAAAAATATTATTTTTATGATAACGGCATCCGTAACGTATTGATGAACAACTTTTCAATACCTGATATGCGCACCGACAAAGGGGCATTATGGGAAAATTTCCTGATTTCTGAGCGAATAAAAAACAACCATTACCGCAAAAGAAACAGGAATATCTATTTTTGGCGAACCCACAATAAATCTGAAATCGATTATATTGAAGACGAAGATGGAGTTATCCATGCCTTTGAGATAAAATGGAAAGAAGAAAAAGTAAGATTTCCGGATTCTTTTCGTTCCGCTTATCCCGACCATACGACATCTGTTATTAGTCGCTCAAATTTTGAACCTTTCGTGGGTGTGTCGTATTCATAGACACCAACATGGAGTGCTTACTGAATAAACTTGAGGGTGAACCGTGTATTGCCGGGGGAAGAGGCCGCTTCGATGCTTCCCCCGTGATTTCTCATAGCTTTCCACCGCCTGCATAGCGTTCTTAATAAGGTTGATAAACAGTTGCGAGAGTTGCGCCTCGTCGGCCTCAATCCCCATATCGGGCGGTTCTATATCGAGATTAAATCGTATACGATGGAAATCAGGCTCGTTCTCCAGCAACAACAGCAAATGGGTGAACAGATCCTTTAGAACGACGGGCTTGAGTACCGGTTTCGACAAGCGGGTAAGTTTACGATAAGACTCCACGAACCGGACCAACCCCACCCCGCGCTCTTTGATCACCTCGAGGCCCTTCACGGTGTTTGCGATCGTCGTCTCGTCCACCGGCTTCGATCCCGTCGCTTTATTATCTGTCGCTTTATCATCGGACGACTCCCCCACTCTTTTCCCGCTCGGGACATAATACTTCAACAACGTCTCGCTCAATGAAGTGATCGGCGTGATAGAGTTCATGATCTCGTGAGTGAGCACACGAATCAACTTCTGCCACGACTCCAGTTCTTTGGCATCCAACTCGTTGCTAATATCATGGATAGAGATAACCCGAAGCGTGTTTCCTTGGTTCACAAACATAGTGGCTTGTAATTATACCCAAACCGGGCAGGATCGCGTACCACGACGAAGCGTGTATCAATAGGAATAGTACGCCCGAAAAAGCAATAAGAAAAACGAGATACAACGCTAATCGAAAGTAGGTATAATGGTGAAACATAGGCAATGGGCAATTAAGAATGAAAAATGAAGAATGGACAATAAGCCGTGAACTGTAAGGGGTTTGGGAATCTTGGAATTCTGGAATTACAACTCGTATTTTTTTATTTTGTTATACAGCGTTTGTCGGGTGATACCCAGTTGAGTGGCGACAGCGCTTAAATTTCCTTCGTGTTGACCGATGCTTGCTTCAATCATCTGTCGTTCCATCTCTTCCAACGTACACGCCGAGGCCTCCACCCGCGTATTCTCGGGAAAGATAAAGTTATGCCGTGTGAGGATATCCCCCTCACTAAGAATGACCGCCTTCTCCACCGCGTGCTGTAACTCCCGCACGTTGCCCGGCCAAGCGTACTGCTTCATCTTCCCCATCACTTCGTCGTCGAATTTGAGCTTCGGATTATTGTACTTCGTGCTATAAATACCCAGGAAAAAGTCGGCCAGCAACGGGATATCCGCCACTCGTTCCCGTAACGGCGGAATCTCTATCTGTATCGTGTTGATGCGGTACAACAAATCCTCCCGGAACTCCCCTTTCCGCACCAACGAATTTAGGTCGCTGTTGGTAGCACACACCAGGCGGATATCGATGGGAACCTTCTTGTTCGAACCCACTTTCACGATCTCCCTGTTTTGCAACGCGGCCAGTAATTTCGCCTGAAGGGGCAACGAGAGATTGGCGATCTCGTCCAAGAACAGCGTGCTTCCCTTCGCTATCTCAAACTTACCGGCACGATCCTCCTTGGCATCGGTGAACGCACCCTTCACGTGGCCGAACAGCTCGCTCTCGAAGAGTGTCTCCGACAGCGAACCCATGTCCACGCTCACCATCACCTCGTTCGCCCGCGACGATTGCCGATGCAGCTCCCGGGCAATCACCTCTTTTCCGGTCCCATTTTCCCCGGTAATAAGCACGTTGGCATCCGTTTTTGCCACTTTTGCCACAATCTCAAGCACCCTCATAAACCGCGGCGACTCCCCGATGATGACGGCCGGCTCCTTTTTCATCGCGGCTTTCAAGTTCTGCTCCTTTTCCTTGAGCGACTTCACCTCTTTGCGGGAATTCTGCAATTGAATAGCGGTGTTGATGGTCGCCACCAGCTTGCTGTTCTGCCATGGCTTCAACACGAAATCCACCGCCCCCTCTTTCACGGCACGAACCGCCAGCTCCACGTCACCGTACGCGGTAACCATGATCACCGAGTGGTTGGCATCATGCTCCAAGATCCGTTTAAGCCAGTAAAGCCCTTCGTTCCCGGTGTTGAAAGAGAAAATGGATTATTTCAAGTAAAATCCTTGGCAGTTGAATTTTGTTCATTATATTTGCATGTTCACGAAATTTGAACAAGAGCAAAAAATGAACACAGTGGGAACAATAACAAACATAGAAAGAGATGTGGTAGATCAGGCTACCGCCAATTTAAAAAAAATCGGGTACTTGAATGACATTGAAGTTATAACATCCAAAACAGATTCATATGACTTTAATGTAACCATTGACGGGCACGGCTTTGCTTGCATGGTAAAGAATAGCGTGACTAAAAATAATTTCGGATTCGTATTGAGCCAGTTACAAGAAATTACCAGAAAAGAAAATCTACCAGTATTATTAATAACCAAACTCATATCTCCAAACTTAATGGATGAATTGCAAGCGAACAACATAAATACGCTCGACGTGTCGGGAAATACTTCAATCATCCATGATACGTTAAGAATCGTAATCAAGGGAGAGAAAAGTATACGCCAGCAAGCAACGCTTGCTACACCCGGACGGTTATTCAAGGATGCCGGTCTAAAGTTCTTATTTGGAATACTGACCAATCCCGACATGATCAACTACACGTACAGAGAGATGCAAGAGATTGTCGATGTATCGCTGGGTTCCATAACAAACAGCATGGAAGACATAGAGGAGAACGGTTTTCTAATAAAAAATGGAAACAAGCGAGTATTGAGTAGAAGGAAAGAAATTATAGACCGCTGGGTGATTGCATATAACGAAGCATTAAAACCAAAATTGTTTTTAACGAGAATGTCTTTCAATGATAATATCCCATGGCAGAGTGTTCAGCTTGCTGGAGACACTTACTGGGGAGGAGAACCGGCGTCCTATTTATTAAACGGTTTTTTGCTTCCAGAAGATTTCATGATATACACGAGAGAGAAAATAGGCCAACTTGTGCGAAGCGGTTTGCGGCCGGATGAAAGCGGAAATGTTTTCGTGTACAATAAATTCTGGAAATCAAACAATTCCAATATCCTTGTACCAAGATTACTCGTTTACGCGGATTTAATGGGCAGTGGCTATAATCGTAATATTGAAGCAGCACAAAAATTAGCAAAAGATGGTCTATAACGTATCCAGCAAGGACTTTTCCAATCCACTCTTGAAGACCCTGCTGGTGAAACTCACTGATTTTTTAACTCGAAGGGACTGAAGTTTTATGTCATAGGCGCGGCGGCAAGGGATATAATGATGCGTCAAATCTTAAATTGCAAACCAACGAGGATGACAACTGATCTTGACATCGCTATATCTATTCCGGATTGGGGCGTATACGACGAAATTAGTGAGGGATTGATGTCAATAGGGTTTGAAAAATCGAGGATGGAAACCCAGAAATTTTATTTTGGAGATTATGAACTTGATATTGTACCGTTCGGAGAAGTAGCCAAGGACAAGGATAACATATACTGGCCACCAGATGAAACGTTCATGATGTCTGTGAAGGGCTTCAACGAGATACTTGACGATATGGTTCGTGTAAACGTTGACGAGGAGTTTGATATCTACATAACATCCTTGAAGGGGCTGTTCCTTTTAAAATGGTACGCTTGGCTGGACAGGAATAATACCAAAACAAAAGACGCGGAGGATATGTGCCTTATTCTGCAGGAATACTTTAACATCCACGCTAAAGAATACGCTGTAAAAGGATATCATGATGAAGTTTTTGAGGAAGAGGATTTCGATATTTTCTCTGCTGGTGCAACCTGGTTAGCATACGATTTACTCCTGCTTTTAGATAAAAAGAGGGCGAACGAGTTAGCTGAGGAACTGACACGAGTGCTTGCCTCTGCCGAAGAGAGTCGTTTATTTGAACATATGACGATTCAAAACCGTAGTTTGAAATATGAAATTTTCCAAAAGGCAATCACGAGCATGAGAGATGTGTTTACGGCCTATGCGAAGGAGGAAACCAAATGAGATACATGGTTAGAGAATACTTTGCTGAAGGAAATCGAGGTCATTATGAAGATTGTTCCTTGGTGGAAAATATTTGGAATGATACGCTTCTTTGCATGATCGCCGACGGGATAGGCGGACTGAACCATGCTGCCGAGGCCGCTCGATTAGTCGTGAAAGAAATACACAAATACCTGTCAAGGGAGATACGTTACGAGATAGGAAACATCAAGTCACTATTATCCGCATCCATGGAAACCGCGAATGAACGCATTCTTCAAGAAAGGAGGAGATTATTTTGCAAAATGGGTGCGGCCGTCACTGTCCTCCTGTTTCACAAGGAGTTTGCTTATATTTCTTGGCTTGGAGATGTGCGGGTTTACCTGGTTCAAAATGAAAACATTTCGCTGCTCACTACAGATCATACCATTCAGACTACAGGGAACGATACTACAATAGAACAGCAAAGATACAATCACGTATTGACCCGTTGCGTAAAGGGGAGCGACATCATTGATGAGATTCCGTTTATTCAAACTAAAATTACTCCAGGGGATCGGTATATTCTATGTTCCGACGGATTCTATAACAACACCCGTCCAGAGCACGTTAAAACCCATACCGTGGAGCAGGTTATCATGGGAATAAAGGATCAAGAAGATGATTATTCCGCGATTGAAGTCCATTTCTTAGAATCTAGCCAGTCATAAAGATCCTCGTATGAATAATCCAATGGAAATTGGAAGTTTTTAATGCCAGTTTACGGATGTAAGTAGCGCATTGTTCTCTCGTTTATTTGGCATTAAATCGATAACCAAGTCCCATCATCAGATTATTCGGCTCTTTAAAACGATAGAGCTGATAGCCCGTGTGGAGAAACATTTTATTTGAAATGTTGGTCTTTAGTACAACTATTTGATAAAATGAGTTCGTATCGTCTCCCTTGCACAAGAAGTTTTTCCCAATACCCAGGTTAATTGAGAAGATGGGCATGACAATTTCCCCACGCAATGAGAGCCCGGCCGAAAACTGTTCCCTGAAAGAAGGCCTGTAGAATCTAAGTTCTTGAGGATCGGAGGGAATGTATGTATTGGCTATATGACTGCCGATGTTGGCGCTTTCATCATACTGCAGATCAAGAGAAACACCGGCTCGAAAATAGTTACTAAAATGATACAATGGATTGAGGTTTAGGCCTGCAATCGCGAACGAGCCCGGCACGAGCATCGGGTTTTGATTTTCAGGAAAGACACCTTTTTTCCGCGTGGCACCATAAACAATGAGGTCATAGGTAATATATGAATTCAACGCGTGATTCCTGAATGGAGGATAGGTGAATGTGTTTTCTCTGTCGTTTCCAAAAAAGTGCGCGACACCTATGGAGGCGCCCATTGTATTCACCCCCGCGTTGGGATAACTGGTATTGCCATTGGAATAGTGTGTCATCCCCACCCCGCCACGCAGACTGGTGTTTGATGTGATCTGCCAGTTTAACAGAAACCCGAGGTTGATATAGGCGTTGGTGTTGGAGCCGACAACCCTGTTGAGCGGATTTTTCTCTTCGTCATACTTCTTCCAGCCGAACGCGGCTCCAAAGTTCCATTCATAATCGAACGACAAGTTGGGAGAAATGCTTGCTATTCTTGACGTTTGGAAGAGATAAACATTGATGGGATTTCCCAGTTCGGAAGAGTTGAAGAAGGTATTGTAAGCAATTCCGATACCTTGTATGGCGTGAGGATTTTCCTTGCCCAGTGATGTGTTGTCAGAGAACTTGAAACCATATTTTAGATGACCCGAAAGAGTAGAGTTTATTCTCTGTTCTGCACGGTTGGAGCCTTTAAAGAATTCATGAGTAGGGAATACATATCCCGGCCTAAAATCGACGCCAATCATGTGTGTGAATTTTGATGACGTGGAGTCGCTGGTATCGGCAAAAGAATTTACAGAGACGAATAGCAATAACAGGATGCACATTCTCATTTTCATTCGACACTTGTTTTTAAGATAAGATAACCCGTGGGACGCCTACTGGTGAGTTCTCCCGAAAAGACACGTTTTTTGCCTGTTCGGGGATTGGACATATACACCTTGTAGGGTACGGAATATCTCTCTATATCATTAAGGATCCGTATTCTTCTTTTGTCGTAGGCATCAATGGTTACCTCTACCGATAAATTCTTGTCTAATGGTACTTCAAGCTCCTGTTCCTTAATTCCAAAAGGCACGTTGTTGACATGTAATACGGGTTTTGAGTCAACAATATCAGGGATGGTAATTTCAGGGAGCGGAGTGCCCAGCAATCGTCGGAATTGTTCTTCTTCCCAGTTTTCGGTGGGGTTATAAAAGAGAATCCTCCGCATCGATTTTTTAAAAGGATAAACCTCAAGAGTTATAGGTGTAGAGGACTTGTTGTCAATTGTGGTGGATTCCATTTCCTCGACGGCTTCATGAATTTTAAGTTCCTCCCAATTATATACCACGCTGTCTATTTGATATTTACTTGTGGGAGCCAGCAGAAGCTTGATCTGTTGTTCTTTATAATCATTGCCTACTCTTAACAGCATGGTCACATCCTCGTTCATGAGATTTTCAT
>JAAZMQ010000307.1 GCA_012798745.1 Bacteroidales bacterium | reverse complement strand
GTGATGTAGATTCTCTTTATCCGGTCGATATCAAGGATTTACGCATATACGTCTTCGATGCAAATGATGTATTTGTTACGGAGTATGCGGTAACAAATGTAACCTTATCGACGAATTACGAATACTATATTCCCATTGAACCTCACGGATTGTATTCGTTTGTTGCCTGGTCGGGGATCAATGAACGGTATACGGTGAAACCGTTGCAACCCGGTAAAACCACCAAAGATGAAGCCCTTCTGCAGTTGAAGCGTTCGGCAGAAATTGCGGAAAATCTGGAAGGGACAAAATTATATTCGGGAACGAGCCCTTCTGTGTTGTTGCCCGACCCCCAAGAATATGGTTCGTATTATGCACATACCACCATCAACATGCTGGAACTTACCAACCGAGTACAAGTGATTGTGGAAGGTTTTTCCCATCCCGAGGATTATATGGTGTATCTGAGCATCCGCAATGGCGATTATGCGGTTAAGGGGAATATCATTCTGGGAGGAAATCTCACGTATTATCCTTCGAAAATTACATATGAAGACAATATACTTACTGCCAACTTCACAACCCTGAAGCTTGAAACGGGATTTGACGATTGGCTTTATTTGCAAACAAAAAGCGGGGAAACCGTTTTTTATCAGGAAGATTTCTTGGGTACGATTTTGATGCAGAATCCCGAGATTAATTTAAATTGCGATCACGATTTTGTCGTTCGTTTCAAAGTGAAAGAAGAGGAAGGTACCTATGTGGTAGTGGGGGTATGGGTGAACGACTGGCAGATACACACATATCCGACAGGGGTAGACTCTGATCAATGATGGATTGACGATTTTAAAACAACGTGCAGTAACAATGCAATAACAATATAAGGTATGAAAAAAATGATTTTTTCCGGGATACTTCTCCTATCGGTGTTGGCGGGTTGTATCTATGACGAAGGGCCTGACTGCGATAACGATACCGGTGGTGGTACGTATTTGGCAGTGAGGTCGTCTCACATTACTTTTCCTACCGCAAACGATGAGGGGGAAGAGGCGGAATCGATAACGCTGAATAGCCTTCGAATCATCGTTTTTTCTCAAGCAACAGGCAGGGTGGTAACCAACAAGGTTTTCGATATTTCGGATCACACGCCGCCTTCGGCAGACAACGACTGGGTAGTCGATTTTTCCGATATCGTGGTGGAAACAAAGCCGGGGGAGAGCATCGTCTATGTGATCCTGAATGAAGATGTGTCGGCCGTAAGCGGAAAATCGCTTGCAGGAGAACTCAATAAGTTGTCAACCTTGGACGAGATGAACGCGTTGGTGAATACTCCTTTATCGTATGCTGCTCCGTTGAGGGTGGAGTATGAAAGCGACGGGGTGACACCCAAAGAACCGCCTTTTATCATGTCAACATTTGGCGAGTGCACCATTCCTGAGGGTCGCCCAATAGAGAATCCCTATTTGGCCGATCTGAGAGGTCCTTCGGAAGGACAGAGCGGCTTTGAACTGGATCGGACGATGGCAAAGGTTACCATCGAG
>JAAZMQ010000306.1 GCA_012798745.1 Bacteroidales bacterium | reverse complement strand
TACTTCTTTCTGTTGATCATTTTCTGCAACACCGGCAGCTTTTTCCAGCCAACCCACGATACGTTCGATGGCTTTACCGTAAAGCCCGCCTATTTTATACACTTCTTCGGTAACTTTTCCGTCTTTCATTACCACTTTACTGTTCAATCCATAGGAAACAGGCGTACTGTCGTTGGGATCTTTCATGGCGTTGTAGAAATCTTCAACCTGTTTTTGGGTGATCCCTTCGTAAAAGTTTACTGCGGAAGTTTTCACCAGATCGACTCCCGGTTGTTGGTTTACTCGTTTGGGCATCACGTTGGGATCAAACATGACGGGAAGAATCGTATTCAGCATCTCATCGGCAGCCATGCCGTCGCGGAAAGGCATTCGTCCCGGATCGACCGATTTCACTACCGATATAAAATATTCCTTCGAAAATTTCGGCATGATTTTGTCTTCCGAATAATGATGATGGATACCGTTGGCCATCCATATTTGTTTGAGATAGGTTTCCAGATTTTTCCAATCTTCGGTCGATTTGTCTCCCATATAATTTTCGTACACCCCTTCCAAAACACGACGTATGGCCAGGTTGTATTTGTTGTGTTGGTCGTAAAGGATGTCGCGTCCCTCGAGGGCTGCCTGCGAAAGATAATATATCAGCTCTTTCTGTTGCAACGACAACCTATTGAATCCCGGTACGGGATATCGCAGTATTTCAATGTCGGCAAAACGATCGACTTTATATTGAAAGGTTGAATCGATGCCGTCGTCGGCAGTTGCAGATTTTTTTTCATTCGTTTTTCCACAGCCATTACAAGCAGCTAGCAGAACAAAGGATGTCAGCATAATAACAACTTTTTTCATCTTTATTTGGTTTTGTTGTGCAAAGCTACAAAAACGATTCGAAACATTGTCCTGTTTTTTCATTTTTCGGATAGAGGATGAGGTAACCGGGAAAAGGTAAAATATAGATTTCGGGTAGATTTAATGCGGATGTTGGAAGGGCTTGAAGTGTGATTGTTGTGTGTTTGGTGTTGGCTTGGCATATAAATTCCGGATAAGGGTTAGATTGGAGGTGGCAGGTGGAGTTTTTGTAGCTTTTGTTTTTTTTCTCTACCTTTGTTTTCCCAAACAAAACAATTAAACACAAAAGGATTTATACCTCTACTTGAATGGATGTTACGAATAAACAATTTGACGACGTCGTTGCAATCTGTCGAAATGTTTTTCAGAAGAAATTGCAGGATTATGGAGCTTCGTGGCGAATTTTGCGCCCCGAATCGGTTACGGATCAGATTTTTATAAAAGCAAACCGCATCCGTTCATTGGAAATCAAAAAAGAAAGTCGAATAGGAGAAGGTATTTTCCCCGAATTCGTCGGGATTGTGAATTATGGCATTATCGGCCTCATTCAACTTGAATTGGGTTATTCCGATACGGTAGATATCACTTCGGAGGAGGCGTTAACGCTTTACGACAAATTCATTGCCAAAAATAAGAAACTCATGAATGCCAAGAATCACGATTACGACGAGGCATGGCGCAAGATGCGCGTGAGTTCATATACCGATCTGATCTTGATGAAAATCTATCGCATCAAGGAAATTGAAAGTCATCAGGGCAAGACATTGGTATCTGAAGGCATTGACGCCAATTACATGGATATCGTAAATTATGCCATTTTTGCGCTCATCAAATTGCATTTCGGCGAAGAAGAAAATGAAACGGAACAATCGCCTTATCAAAATAGTAACTGAGTTATCCCGAATTGTTGGGGGAGCAACGTTTATCTTCTCGGGTTTCGTGAAGATGGTAGACCCTCATGGATTTGCGTATAAGATACAGGATTATCTTATTGCTTTTGGGCTTTCCGAAGGATTTTCTTTGGCTTTTCCCGTAGCTATTCTGCTTCCGGTGGTCGAATTTCTATTGGGCGTATGTCTTTTGTTGGGGATTTATCGGAAAACCGTTTCCCGCCTTTTTTTGCTCTTTATGCTGGTTATGACGCCTTTCACGTTGTGGATTGCAATAAAAAATCCCGTTGAAGACTGCGGGTGTTTTGGAGATGCCGTTGTTATCAGTAATTGGGCAACGTTTTACAAAAATATCGTGCTATCGGGCCTCGCTGTCATACTGGTGGTGTATTATAACCGGATAACCCCCTTCTTAAGTTCAAAAACGTCATTAACAGCAACCCTTTTCGCAGCATTTTTCGGAGTGGCTTTTTCCGTTTATAACGTGATGAATCTACCTGTACTCGATTTTCGCCCCTACAAAATAGGAACACATATTCCCGATAAAATGAAAGTAGATCCTTCCGAAGCCGATCAATATGAAAATATACTCGTCTATGAGAAAGACGGAGTTAGGAAAGCATTCACGGAAGAAAATTATCCTTGGAACGATTCTACATGGACGTTTGTCGAGATGAAATCTCAATTGGTAAAGGAGGGTAAAAAACCCGAAATTGAAGACTTTTCCATTGTGGAATTGGTTTGGGATGAAGCAAGCGGCAGCTATATAGAAGGGGCCGACATAACTGAAAAGATCCTTTCTTATCCGGACTATTCTCTTCTGGTGATTTCGCATACCTTGTCGGGTATCCGCGGTGTTGAATTGTCCCGATTGAATGTTTTGGCAGATTATGCCGAAGAGTATAACTATCCGTTGTACTGCGTCACAGCATCGACCCTCGAGGCGATTACAGAGTGGGAACATTGCCACCAAAGCGGATTTACTTTCTGTCACGCCGATGAGCTGCTGCTGAAAACGATGATTCGCTCCAATCCGGGGGTGGTGCTGTTGAAAGACGGAACAATCATTCGCAAATGGAGCAGCCGTTCCCTTCCTTCGGAGAAAGAACTGACAGCCTCGCTCGATCAGCTGGAAATCGGGAAACCGGCCGATAGGAGGAGAAACGAAATGTTAGCGGTTGGGATTACAGCTTTGCTGTTTCTCATTCCGCTGGGTATTATCAAGTGGGCGGATACTCGCCTACAAGCGAAAAATTGAGTATTTTATTTATATAAAAATCAAAACGTTATGAGAAAGAATCTTGTAGCAGGAAACTGGAAGATGAACAAGACACTCCAGGAAGGATTAGCATTGGCGACCGAATTAAATGCAGCCTTAAAAAACAAAACTATCAATTGTGACGTGATCATTGCGCCACCGTTTATTCATCTGGCGAGCGTGGTGAACGCCATCGATACAACTACGATTGGCGTATCCG
>JAAZMQ010000305.1 GCA_012798745.1 Bacteroidales bacterium | reverse complement strand
TTGGCTCGCAAGGTGGTAAATGCCGGATCGGTTTTTCTGGGCAATTACAGTTGCGAAAGTGCAGGCGATTACGCCAGCGGAACCAATCATACATTGCCTACAAACGGTTATGCAAAAGCTTACAGTGGCGTTTCTCTCGACAGTTTCATAAAGAAAATCACTTTTCAGCAACTTAGCGAAGAAGGCCTGTTACAAATTGGACCTGCCATAGAAGTAATGGCCGAAACCGAGCATTTGTATGCCCACAAAAACGCCGTGACACTTCGATTGGGAGAAATTATGTCCAAAAGATTAATCGACAACAACAATGAAACAAACATTTGATCTCGCTTCATTAGTCCGTAAAAATATTTTATCGCTAAAACCCTATTCCAGTGCACGCGACGAGTTTTCGGGAAGCGAAGGTATCTTTCTCGACGCCAACGAAAATCCGTTCGGTACCTATAACCGATATCCTGATCCTCGCCAAAAAGCGCTGAAAAAGGCACTGTCTGAATTAAAAAACATACCGCAAGACCAAATCTTTATCGGAAACGGCAGTGATGAGGTTATCGACTTGATTTTCCGCGTTTTCGGTAATCCGGGAACCAACAGTGTCATCCTATGTCCGCCCACTTACGGGATGTATGAAGTATCGGCAAACATCAACGACATACGGGTTATCGCTATTCCTCTTCGTGATGATTTTCAACTTGATATCAATGCCATTCTGAAAAGGATTCGCAATGACAATTCAGTAAAACTTATCTTTGTTTGTTCACCTAATAATCCGACAGGAAACACATTGCGAGATATCGATACAATACTGGATAATTTTAACGGAATTGTGGTGATAGACGAAGCATACATCGACTTTTGCCCCGAGAGCAGTCATCTTGGCAACATACAGCGGTATCCCAACCTTATTATTATGCAAACGTTCAGCAAAGCCTGGGCACTTGCAGGTGCACGGGTGGGTATAGCTTATGCACAACCTGAAATAATCGCTCTTATGAACAAAACGAAACCGCCCTACAACGTGAGCAAACTTAATCAGGAAGCGGCACTGAAAGCCTTAGCGAAGAAAAAAACGACCAACAACAGGATAACTACCATTCTCGAACAAAAAAAGCTCTTGAACAAAGAACTTCCCAAAATCTCTTTCGTGAAAAAAGTCTATCCTTCCGATGCTAATTTTTTGCTGGTAGAAATGGAAAATGCCAACGCCGTTTATAACCGACTGGTGGAAAAAAAAGTAATTACCCGAAACCGCTCTTCTCAAGTAAAGAATTGTATCCGCATTACGGTTGGTTCACCCAAAGAGAACCGGATTCTACTTGCTGAACTAAAAAAGATGGAAAAATGAAAAAAGTATTGTTTATCGATCGCGACGGAACATTGATTATTGAGCCTGCAGATGAACAGGTTGACAGCCTCGAAAAGCTGGAGTTTTATCCGCAGGTCTTTCAGTATCTTTCGCGTATTGCAAAAGAATTGGAGTACGAATTGGTGATGGTAACCAATCAGGACGGACTAGGTACGGATTCGTTTCCGGAAGAAACGTTTTGGCCCGTACAAAACAAAATTATCCGGGCATTCGAAAACGAAGGAATAGTTTTTAGCGATATTCTCATTGATCGTTCATTCCCTGAGGATAATGCCCCTACCCGAAAACCGCGCACCGGTTTGCTTACGCATTATTTGAAAGGCAACTACGATCTGGCAAACTCTTTTGTCATTGGCGACCGCGATACCGATATTCTATTGGCAGAAAACATGCACTGTAAAGCTATTTTTTTAGGTGATAAGCCGAATCCAAAAGCCGTTCTCTCGACGAGCGACTGGGGCGAAATTTATCGTTTTCTGAAAGCCGAACCGCGTAAAGGAGCAGTAACACGAAAAACTTCTGAAACCGATATTCGTGTTGAAGTGAATCTTGACGGAACGGGTAAAAGTTGTATTTCTACCGGCTTGGGATTTTTTGATCACATGCTCGAACAAATTGCTCGTCACGGAAACATCGACTTAAACATTGAGGTTAAGGGCGACCTTCAGGTGGACGAACATCACACCATCGAAGATACGGCCATTGCGTTGGGTGAAGCTTTTTCGCAGGCACTGGGAAAGAAAAAAGGGATTGAGCGTTACGGGTTTTTGCTGCCAATGGACGATTGCCTTGCACAGGTTGCATTAGATTTTGGTGGACGCCCTTGGATGGTATGGGATGTAAATTTTAAACGAGAAAAAATAGGCGATGTACCCACCGAAATGTTTTACCACTTCTTCAAATCGTTCAGCGACAACGCTAAATGCAATCTCCATATCGAAGCCAAAGGCGAAAACGAACATCACAAAATTGAAGCCGTTTTCAAGGCATTTGCCAAAGCCGTGAAAATGGCCGTAAAACGAAACGAGAACATGGGCATTCCCAGTACAAAAGGAACATTATGACAGCTAAAACACACTTGGTCAACAAATCAGAACTGAGAATTATTCCTGCTATCGATATCATCAACGGAAAATGTGTACGTCTAACCAAAGGCGATTACACCACACAGAAAATTTATCGCGACAATCCGCTGGATGTAGCAAAAGAATTTGAAGACAACGGCATAAAATACCTCCATCTGGTTGATCTGGACGGCGCAAAATCGAAACATATCGTCAACTACCATATACTAAACGAAATAGCAACAAAAACGAACTTATCTGTCGATTTTGGCGGAGGCATCAAATCGGACGAAGACATCCGCATCGCATTCGACAACGGAGCTGTACAGGTTACTGTAGGCAGCGTTGCAGCCCAAAACCCGGAATGGTTTCTTCATTGGCTCAACTTGTACGGGAGCGATAAAATCATTCTTGGCGCCGATAGTCTTCATCGAAAAATCGCCACGCAAGGATGGCAGGAACAACAGGAAACCGATGTAGTGGATTTTATTTCGGATTATGCCCAAAAAGGGGTTACTTATGTGATTTGTACCGATATTTCGAAAGACGGGATGTTGGCAGGACCCAACACAGCACTCTATCGAGAAATTTTAGAAAAAACCAACGTAAAGCTCATTGCCAGCGGCGGCATCTCTTCAATCGACGATTTGATTGCTTTGCAAGAGACAGGTTGTGAAGGAGCTATCATCGGCAAAGCCATTTACGAAGGAAAAATAACGCTAAAAGAACTCTCTGCATTTATCACCGATTAAAACATCATTATTACAAAAAACAATAAAATATGCCAAAAAAAAGAATTATTCCCTGCCTCGACGTTAAAGACGGACGCACCGTGAAAGGAGTGAAATTCGTGGGTATCCGCGATGCAGGTGATGCTGTGGAACTGGCCCAACGCTATGTGAAAGAAGGGGCTGATGAACTGGTTTTTCTGGATATCACCGCAACCATCGAAAAGCGCAAAACACTTACACAATTGGTTGAGAAAATCGCCCGCGAAATCAACATACCCTTCACCGTGGGCGGAGGTATCCATTCGTTGGAAGATGCCAAAGCCATTATTGCGGCCGGAGCAGATAAAATCAGTATAAATTCTGCGGCAGTAAAACACCCCGAACTCATTAACGAAATTGCCGAACAGCTGGGCAGTAGGTGTGTTGTATTGGCCATTGATACCAAATTCGAAAACAATGAGTGGAAAGTATACATAAACAGCGGTCAAACACCCACCTCTCTCCTTGCACTCGATTGGGCAAAAGAAGGTGAACGACGTGGAGCAGGTGAAATTTTGCTTACTTCCATGAATCACGATGGTACAAAAGAAGGGTTTGCCATCGATATTACCCGCCAAGTAAGCGAAGCAGTGAATATTCCTGTCATTGCTTCGGGTGGAGCAGGAACAATGGAACATTTTGCTGAAGTTTTTCTAAAAACAAAAGCAAGTGCAGCATTGGCTGCAGGCATTTTCCACTACGGAGAAATTTCTATTCCCGAACTCAAAGCATATTTACGAACACAACATATTGAAGTAAGATGAACATAGATTTTTCAAAATCAAATGGTTTGGTGCCCGCACTTATTCAACATACGCTTACAGGACAGGTATTGATGTTGGGTTACATGAACAAAGAGGCACTCAAAAAAACACAGGCCGAAGGCAAAGTTACCTTTTTCAGTCGGAGTAAAAACCGATTATGGACAAAAGGCGAAATCTCGGGTAACTACCTGATTGTGGACGAAATCCTCACCGATTGCGATGGGGACACCCTCCTGATAAAAGTATACCCGCAAGGTCCAACCTGCCATACCGGCTCAACATCGTGCTTTAAAGAAGAATCGGCAAAAGGTTTTCTATACAAACTGGAACAAACCATTGAACAACGCATCGCATCGGATGCGGAAAATTCATATACCAACTCGCTTTTCAAAAAAGGAGTGAACAAAGTTGCTCAAAAAGTTGGTGAAGAAGCTGTAGAACTGATCATAGAAGCAAAAGACAACAATATCGATTTGTTTAAAAACGAAGCGGCCGATCTGCTATACCATTTTCTCATTCTCCTGAAAACAAAAAACTTGAAATTAACGGACATCGAAGAGGTGCTTCAAGGAAGAGCAAAATAATTGAAAAAATTGTTTTTAACACATCTGTCAAAAATAAAAACAACCTGACTTCTAATGAAGCAGGTTGTTTTTCAACTTTGAATATTTTATGGTCTTTAATTTCTATATCAACTTTGGAAAGCAACAGAATCAGGCTTCTACGCCGATATTCGGAATCACCGATACGTATGAACGATTTCCTTTTCTCTTGCGGAAAACTACTTCACCATCTACCAATGCAAAAAGCGTATGATCTTTACCCATCCCCACATTTTCTCCGGGATGATGAACTGTTCCGCGTTGGCGAACCAAGATGTTTCCGGCTTTAGCTGTCTGGCCGCCAAATATCTTAACGCCTAATCGTTTACTTTCCGATTCGCGACCATTCTTTGAACTACCTACACCTTTCTTATGTGCCATTGTCTTTTGATTTTAAATGATTAAGCAATAATTTCTTTTACTTGTATTTGTGAGAACTGTTGACGATGACCGTTCAGTTTTTGATAACCTTTTCTTCTTTTCTTTTTGAAAACAAGAACTTTATCACCTTTAACATGCGAGAGCACTTCGGCAACCACCTTTGCGCCCTCAATCACAGGCGTACCCACAGTAACATTACCGTCGTTATCGACGAGCATCACCTTTTCAAATTCCACTTCACTGCCTTCTTCGGCTTTGAGTCTGTGAACAAATAATTTTTGGCCTTCTTGTACTTTAAATTGTTGACCCTGAATATCTACTACTACGTACATATTAGTAATAACTTGTTGTTATCTGCCTGAGGCGAGCCGATTTTCCACGGCTTCTTATTAGAGCCTATTAGCAAAATTAGGTTGCAAAGATACATATTTTATTGATAAGACCCAAATTGTTTACACTTCTAATTTGAACTTAGCAACTTAGCATTCCACAAAATTCCTTATCTTTATGGATATCAAGTCCGACTGCTATCATATGTCCTTTAAATTAAAACATTTAATTATTGAGATAGACCCCTTGGGGCTAAGCTCGTTCAAAAGTACAAAATTGCAGCGGTCTTGATACTTATTTTTATCTGTCTGTGTGTCAATTGAAAACTATTATGTAAATTTGTAAAAGAGGAGTTTTCCCTATAGATGTATAATTTTTAAACTCATTAACCGAAAAAATGAAAAAGCTTTTATCCTTGATTATTGTTGTACTGTTGTTTGTAAATTTTAAAACTTTACAAAAAGAAGAAGTTGAACTCGTACTCGACTCAAAATCTGAGTTGGGGGAAGGTGCTATATGGAATTATAAAACCGGCGAACTTTTATGGGTAGACATTACCCGTAAGATACTTAATATTTATGATCCGAAATTGAACATCAACAAGGAGATACAGATCGGTCAAATGATTGGAACTGTGGTTCCTGCAGAGTCGGAAAAAGTAATTGCTGCTCTTGAAAACGGATTTTATCAGTTGGATCTTGAAACAGGTGAAAAGAAATTTATAGCCAATCCGGAAGAAAATATTGAAGGAAATCGGTTTAATGATGGAAAATGCGACCCCGCCGGCCGGTTTTGGGCAGGTACTATGAGTATGAAAGGGGAAAAACATGCTGGTGCCCTTTACCGCCTCGATCCCGATGGTTCTGTTCATAAAATGATTGACAGTGTGACTACCTCTAACGGTATTGCATGGTCGCTCGATGCTACAAAAATGTATTATATTGATACACCTACCCAAAAAGTTACTGCATGGGATTATGATAATGAAACCGGCGAAATTAGTAATCCCCGAACAGCTGTTGAAATTCCGCGTTCGTTAGGCGCCCCCGATGGAATGACCATCGATGCTGAGGGAAATTTATGGATTGCCCTATGGGGAGGCTCGGCTGTGAGTTGTTGGAATCCTGAAAACGGCGAATTATTGCGTACAATTAAGGTTCCTGCTAAAAATGTAACTTCATGTGCCTTTGGCGACGACGATCTGGGAACATTGTATATTACAACTGCCGGGTCAGGCACAAACAGAGAAGATCTTGAAAAATTTCCACAAGCGGGAGGCCTTTTCAAAACCACTCCGGGTCCAAAAGGAATGAAAGCATTCTTTTTTAAAGGAGAATTTTAGCTGGTTGAGTATTACTTTATTCATCCATAATAACCAAGCACTTTATAGGTTTTTGAAAATGAAAAATCAGGTTTATGATAAGCTATCTTGAGTACTTATTTGTGATGTTAGTTTATATTTCCATATTTTTCTTTCCAACTAGAGCGACCAGCCTTCTCTGTAAGTTGTATGAAGGAATTTATCTGCCTCCGGGAGATCGGGAAAAGAGAATTTTTCAGGATCAAACTTAAGAAGAGTTCCGCTCAGTGTTTCTCTCAGCTCTTTTCTTAAAGCGATATTTCCAAGGAGCACTGTTTCGGTAAGCGGGCCTGCCCATTCAAAATCAGAACCGGCAGCGGCGCCTCCCTTACAAGCATTGAGCCACTCCTGTTCATGTCCGGGTGAAGATGGAATATATGGAGCCGGAGGGGTATAAGAATTCCGTAATGATAAGGGTAATATTTTATCGTCGAGGATTTTTCCCTTGTCTCCTATGTAGAGTGTACCGCCTGCGCCCATTTTCATACCCGGTTCCATTTCAGGTATTAACATAGGTCTCATTCCACCATCATACCAGGTAAGCGTCACCGGAGGCATTTCACCTCGTGCAGGAAATTCATATCTGACTATAGATGCCAATGGATAGGTCTCATCATTTACCAGTGTAGAAACAGCCTGTATGCTTGTCGGGTACTTGAGCTTAAGTGCTCTGAAAATCGGATCCAGTGAATGACATCCAATATCGCCGAGCGCCCCTGTTCCAAAGTCCCACCAGCCCCTCCATGTAAATGGATGGTATGCAGGATGATAAGGTCGTTCAGGAGCAGGTCCGAGGAAGAGATCCCAGTCGAGTGCGGCAGGAACCGGAGGTGTATCGACCGGTCTTTCAACTCCTTGGGGCCAGTAGGTTTTGAAAAGTCCGTTATTCGGTCTATCAGTCCATACATGTACTTCCCTCACATGACCAATAACGCCATCCCATATCATCTCCCTGAGGCGACGGGGAGAATCAGATGCCTGACCCTGGTTGCCCATCTGAG
>JAAZMQ010000034.1 GCA_012798745.1 Bacteroidales bacterium | reverse complement strand
TGAAAGCATGGAATTCCAAAATAATTCCTATTTTTCTAACGGTCCTATCTACCATTCTCGGATTTGTTCCTTTCATGATAGGAACACAAAAAGAAGCGTTCTGGTTTCCCTTGGCAGCAGGAACCATCGGAGGATTGGCGATGTCTATCCTCGGGATATTTATTTTCCTGCCGCTACTTCTCTTGAAAAAAGGTCAACAACACTAATAATGCAATCAAAAAAATTATATTACTCGTGAAATTTATATTCAAAAAATGGTGACATTACTAAATAAAATTATCTTTGCAATTAACTAACATGAATCTCGTTTTATTAAACATTTATACTTAATTTCGTGTTCATGAAAATTCACCAATCCCCTTTCCTACCAATTCACGTTCTTCTCCAAAATGTGGACCGAATGAAGCTATACGCAACGATGTGTCGGCTCCACAAGTGCCTTTTTCGCCGATTAATCGGTTCGCCCCACAATTTCTTGGACACAAATCGCATTTTTCCATGTGTTGCCATAAACTTTCAGCCAACATTTTCAATTTACCACTTTTGTGGAGTGAAATATAAGATGGTATATACATACACTTTATCCTTTTATCACCGCCAACGGATATAATTTACATATCGGTTCTACAAGATCGCTTTGTTCTTCAATAACCTGATCGATATTTTTGTAACACTGCGGGGCTTCATCCAAATCTTTTTGTTTGCCTATGGAATGAATAATTCCGCGTTTATCCAATTCGCTTCTAATCGAATTCAAATTGAGTTTCCTGATTGCTTCGCGCCTGCTTATGACTCTGCCTGCGCCGTGTGCGCTACTCATAAAACTATCAACATTACCTTTTCCACGAACAATATAACTTGGAGTACCTTGACTACCCGGAACGATACCAAATTCTCCTTTTTTTGCTGAAATAGCACCTTTGCGATGGATCCAATACCACTCGCCAAAATGTTTTTCATAATTGGCATAATTGTGGTGGATACTTATCATTTCGCCAAAATCGCATTGAGTATGATCATAAAAAATATTTTTTACTGTATCTAGCATATGAAGGCGGTTGGCCTTAGCAAATTGCAAGCAATAATTCATCTCTTCAATATATTGATTGCCTAAGTCGGAATTTACATCAAGAAATGCCAAATTCCAAGATTTCAGCACTTGATTTTCCCAATTCTTGCTCCATTTTTTGGCCTCTTTATTATAATAATCAGCTACTTTTTTCCCTAAGTTTCTACTGCCTGAATGCAACATTATCCATATAAAGTTATCTTTATCTTTCTGAATTTCAATAAAGTGATTGCCTCCACCCAGTGTGCCAATTTGATAAGGGATATCGTTAAACTCCATTTTCGTAATAAGACCGGAAGGGTTTTTTAAGTGTGAAGGTAAGTTTTGTCTTTTTTTATGGTGCTTAAAGCCTACGGGTATTCTCTCTTTGATATCGAGAACGATATTTTTCAAAGTCTGCGGATCGAATTCTTCTATTCGAATATTGGTTTTAACAGCACACATGCCGCACCCAATGTCTACACCAACGGCATTTGGAATGATCACTTCTTGTGTTGCCAAAACGGCTCCGATAGGCATACCAAATCCTTCATGCACATCGGGCAATAAACACACGTGACGTCGGGCAAAAGGATGCTCAGCCAAGTGAATAGCTTGTTCCAAAGCACCTTTTTCTACTTCCGATGCCCAAGAATATATGGGGAGTTTATTTGTTTTTATAATCCTCATCGATATAGCTATTTTTCAGTTTATGAATCTTCCCTCTTTGATCTCGACAAAAACAGCCATTTCGAAGCGGGCTTTTTTAATCGATACGTTCAAAGCCGGTATAAGGTACCAATACGTTAGGGATGCGGATACCGTGGGGCGTTTGATTGTTTTCCAACAGTGCTGCCACAATACGGGGTAAGGCGAGAGCACTGCCATTCAGGGTGTGGCAAAGGTGGATTTTGCGGTTGGCATCGCGATAGCGACATTTCAGTCGGTTGGCCTGATAACTTTCAAAATTCGACACCGAACTTACTTCCAACCACCGTTTTTGTGCGGCGGAAAACACTTCGAAATCGAACGTGAGAGCCGAAGTAAAACCCATATCACCACCACAAAGACGAAGGATACGCCAAGGTAACTCCAAGGCATCGACCAATGTTTGCACATGGTCTACCATCTGTTGCAGACGTGCATAGGAATTTTCGGGCTTTTCAATGCAAACAATTTCCACTTTATCGAACTGATGCAGGCGGTTGAGTCCGCGTACATCTTTTCCGTACGAACCTGCTTCACGACGGAAACAAGCCGAATATGCCGTATTTTTTATGGGTAGATCTTTTTCGTCGAGAATCACATCGCGATACACATTGGTGACAGGCACTTCAGCAGTAGGTATCAAATAGAGATTATCGATTTCCACATGATACATTTGCTCTTCTTTATCGGGCAATTGACCTGTTGCAAACGCCGATGCTTCATTTACCATATAAGGTGGCTGCACCTCTTCAAACCCCGCTTCCCGAGCCCTGTCTAGGAAGAAATTAATGAGAGCACGTTGCAGTTGGGCGCCTTTCCCTTTGTATACCGGAAAACCGGCACCGGTAATTTTGACACCCAACTCAAAGTCGATAATATCATATTTCTTCGCCAGCTCCCAATGAGGAAGAGCATCGGCAGGGAGTTCCGGCATTTTTCCTCCGGTTTTTTCCACAACATTATCTTCAGCAGATTTTCCTTCAGGAACCGAGTCATGGGGAAGATTGGGAAGAAGTACCAACAGATTTTGTATTTTTTCTTCGGTTTCTTTCAACGTATCATCATAGAGACGGGAAGATTCTTTCAATTTGCTTACTTTCTCCCGAATTTGCAAAGCATCTTCTTTTTTACCTTCTTTAATCAACTTCCCAATCGTGCGGGATAAGGAATTGATTTCGGCTAAGGTACTATCGAGAAGAACCTGCGTACTCCGTCGTTTATTATCTAATTCGATAATTTGACTAATAATTTCAGAGGCATCGAAATTTTTTTTCGCAAGTTTACGGATAACCTCTTCCGGGTTTTCGTTTATTGTCTTTAATGTAAGCATAAAAAAAGCAATTTCAACTATTTGTTGTTTTCAAACGTACAAAGGTAAAGAAAAAACTTTGCACGAAAAACAGTTGAAATCTCCTTTATCGTTCACCTGCCAATTTAGTTGGTTAGAAAAGTTGGAAATGAGAAAATTCTTTTAATTCGCGCTCTTTCTTTTTTCGGATACGGTAACTGCGGATCATCAAATATGCAAATCCCGTCAATGTTGCTATTGCAAAAATGTCACGTAAATCACTTGCTTTCATATATTGGTAGCTTATCATTTAAATTATATTCTTTATAATTATAATGCAAAAATCGGGAAAAAGTTGCATGAAGACACGGAAAAATTTTCACAAAAAACAAAAAACTGTTTCATGAATCATTAATAAATTCCATAACCAGTACATTTTCAGTAGATTCGGTAACCTTAAAGCGTTCATCGGGGCGCTCCCCCACCACCCACACAATATTTTCATCCGACGTAAGAATCCAGGCATTTTCTTTGTCGGTTAGACTGAATTTTCTGTCGGTAAAAAAATCGCTCAGCTTCTTCTTCCCCTTCATACCAAAGGGAACAAACCAATCGCCCGCCTGCCATTTACGTAGGGTTAACGGAAACGAGAGTTTATCCGCATCGGCATACAAAAATCGGGCATCTTTGTTGATTATTGCATCCTCCGATAAAAAACTGATTTTTAAACGAATGGGATCGGTAATCTCTTGTGCAACTTTATCGATTGTATATTCTCTTTGCAAAGGTTTTTCATCAGAAATTTTATCCAAGATAAGATCTTTTCTATCCTTGATTAATCGATAATCATCCGAATAAAACACCTTACCGGGTGTGCTGTCCAAACGTTGACAAATATCTTCGATTACCGAAGCATTGAAACCGAAAGGCGAAAGAATTTCGAACAACATTGCCGCAGGAGAAAGAGTTGCTTTGAGTTTGTCGATATCGATACGGTTATCGATAAAAATCGCTTTTTTTTGAGTTTCTATGTAGAAATCGTAGATTTTTTTTGCTTCACCGACATGTTGTGCCGTGCGATAAATGGCATTTTTAACCGACGGATTCATTTTTTCAAGAAGAGGAATGACATTCAATCGCAGAAAATTTCGCACAAAAGCATCGTCGCTGTTGGTGCTGTCAAAAATAAAAGGTAATTTTCGCTCATCGACATAAGCTTCAATTTCGTCACGCGAAACACCCAACAAAGGCCGTACAATAAAGTTGTTTTTAGGCGAAATGCCGGTAAGTCCCCTGATACCTGTTCCGCGAATAAGATTCAACAACACCGTTTCCGCCAGATCATCGCGATGATGTGCTACGGCAATAGCGTTGGCATGATGTTGTTTACGCACGTCTTCAAACCATTCATACCGCAATTCGCGGGCAGCCATTTCAATGGAAATTTTATGATCAGCGGCATATCGATACGTATCAAAATCTATAGAAACAAGTTTTACCTCAGCACTTTCGCACCATTGCTTTACAAAAGCTGCGTCGCGTTCAGACTCTTCACCACGAAGATGAAAATTGCAATGTGCCGCCACGCATCGGTATCCTAACGACAAGAGCACATCGATTAATGTCATGGAATCCATGCCGCCACTTAATCCGACAATTACGCGATCATCAGGCTCTAACAATCGATTTTCTTTAATATAACTGCGAACTTTTTCGATCATTCTTTTTATATTCTACATTACTCCACAACAAAAATACGAATTTAGTACCGATACTCAACTCCATGTTTGCAAATCTTTTACCGAAAATATTGGCTAATCGCCCGGGAAAATGTAATTTTGTGAAAAATAAAGAGTACATCGTAGAATTTTATACACAATGATAGAAAAAATAAAATCACTCCTCGCCGAGATCGAGAATTTGTCGGCATCCTCTTTAGAAGAATTGGAAGCGCTCCGCATTAAGTATTTAAGCAAAAAGGGATTGATTCATTCGCTTATGGATGAATTTCGCAACGTTCCGGCCGATCAAAAAAGGGAAGTAGGCATGATGCTTAACGAATTAAAACAAAAAGCACAGGATAAAATACAATCCCTTAAAAAACAATTTGAAAACGCAGAAACGGAATATTCCGAAATCGATCTTTCTCGAACAGCCTACCCCATTCCTTTAGGTACACGCCATCCCATATCTATTGTAAAAGAAGAGATATGCGACATATTCAAAAGATTGGGCTTTTCGATTGCCGAAGGTCCCGAAATTGAAGACGACTGGCATGTGTTTACGTCGTTGAATTTTCCCGAAGACCATCCGGCGCGCGATATGCAAGATACTTTCTTTATTCAGAATGATCCGGACATTTTGTTGCGTACGCATACCTCGTCGGTACAAACACGGGTGATGGAAAAAACACAACCCCCCATCCGCATCATCTGCCCGGGAAGGGTATATCGCAACGAAGCCATTTCGTATCGTACCCATTGCTTTTTTCATCAGGTGGAAGCATTATATATCGATAAAGACGTGTCGTTTGCCGACCTCAAACAAGCATTGCTCTTCTTTGCCAAAGAAACGTTTGGTACCGAAACAAAAATTCGCTTGCGCCCATCCTATTTTCCGTTTACCGAACCCAGCGCCGAAATGGATATATCGTGCAATCTATGTGGTGGAAAAGGTTGTCCTTTCTGCAAATATAGCGGATGGGTAGAAATTTTGGGTTGCGGCATTGTTGACCCCAACGTGCTCGATAATTGCGGTATCGACAGCAAGATATATTCGGGATATGCTTTGGGAATGGGGATCGAGCGCATTACTAACCTGAAATATCAGATAAAAGACTTGCGCATGTTTTCCGAAAACGATGTGCGGTTTTTGGAACAATTTCAATCGGCTTACTAAAAACTGAAAAAATTTCCACAGCATGAAAAAAATATATGTGTTATTTTTCTTTGTCACTTTTTTGTTTTCTGAAGTTTTCCCACAGAAAACCACCCGTATCGATGCTGTCAAGGCCAATAATTACGGCGTGGTTTATTCGTTGCCGAAAACCTCATTTGTCATTACCTTAAAAACAAAAAAGACGACCTATCAACGAGGTGAATTTTATACATATGCCCGACGATATTTGGGTATCGAAAATCCAATAACCGAAAACAAAACGGTCTATTCGTTGGAAAATGTATCTGTTACAAATAAAGGTATTCCCGATAAAACCAATTCGTTTATGGTCGAATTCCGCCCCAATACGACAGAACCTTTTGTATATCTGACCGAAGAGGGATTGATTTGCACAATAAATGCCATGCCGGAAATAAAACCGACAGCACCGGCAGAACAACCTGTCAAAACCAAACAACAGCCCATTGATCCGCGTAGGTTTTTTTCTGAAGAAACACTTATGGCCGGATCAACAGCCAAACAAGCCGAGCTGGTTGCAAAGCAGATTCTTGAATTGCGTCGAAGCCGTAACGATATTCTTATTGGTGAAGCCGACAATATGCCACCCGACGGAGAAGCCTACAAAGTGGTAATGGATCAACTTGATTTACAAGAAAAAGTGCTCACCGAAATGTTTACAGGAACCGTCGAAACCGAAACTTTTACTGCGGATATAACCTTTATTCCGGACGATAAAAATATCGACAGAAAAGTAATTGCCCGTTTCTCGACGAAGTTGGGTCTTGTTGATGCCGACAATTTGGCCGGAGCCCCTGTTTACTTGTCGTTGACAAACAAAACACCCAAACCCGAAATGCAACTCTCCGAAAAAGAATTGCAACAACTGGAAAAAAAATTGAAAGAAGGATTGGTATATAATATACCTTCCAAAGCCGAAATGAAAATAGAGCACAACAACCAAATCATAAGAAATGCAGAAGTTGATGTGGTTCAATTCGGATCGAAAGAAGTGCTCACCAAAAAAATGTTCGACAGTTGCAAAAAACCTATTCAGGTTATTTTTTATCCCGAACTTGGAGCTATAAAGCAAATTATCCAATAAAAATGCTATATATGAATAAAAACCGACTCACGGCTGCAATGCTT
>JAAZMQ010000304.1 GCA_012798745.1 Bacteroidales bacterium | reverse complement strand
TAATCAAATCTTCCATTGGCCGCAAATTCATCATGAGCATTTCCGGCTTATTTATGATTCTTTTTTTGCTTTTCCACATGTCGATGAACTTGGCATTAGTGTTTTCGTTGGAAGCCTACGACAAAATTTGTGAGTTTTTGGGAGCCAATTGGTATGCTGTCATCGGGACGCTTGTTTTGGCAGCGGGATTTGCCGTGCATATCATTTATGCCATCATGCTCACCTTGCAGAACAGGAAAGCACGTGGCAAGGATCGTTACGCTTCTTCGAGCAAAACCCCTACCGAATGGTCATCCAAAAACATGTTTGTACTGGGCCTGTGTATCGTGCTTTTTTTGATTCTTCATTTGTATCAATTATGGTTTAATATGCAGTTTAAGGAATTGATAGGCGACCCTACAGCCGTCAGCAAAGGCTCGGAACTGATAGTTCCTCTGTTTCAAAATATTTGGGTTGTCCTCGTCTATCTTGCCGCTTTCGTGCTATTATGGTTTCATTTAACTCATGGTTTTTGGAGCGCACTGCACACTATCGGTTGGAGCAATACAGTATGGCTGAAACGCATAAAAGTAATCGGGAATATTTTTGCCACGCTTATTCTGATTGGCTTTTCAATTATACCTCTTTATATTTACTTCGCCTATTAAAGTGGCCATTCCCTTTTTAATTTCACTTTTAAACTACTAACGAAAATTTTCTGATATGACTCAAATAAACTCTAAAATCCCCGAAGGGTCTCTTGCCGAAAAATGGATAAATTACAAAGACCACCAGAAATTAGTGAACCCGGCCAATAAAAGGCATCTCGATATCATTGTTGTAGGTACAGGTTTAGCAGGTGCTTCAGCAGCTGCATCACTTGGCGAACTCGGATTCAATGTCTTAAATTTCTGCATTCAGGATTCTCCTCGTCGTGCACACTCTATTGCTGCGCAAGGAGGAATAAATGCAGCAAAAAATTATCAAAATGATGGTGACTCCGTTTATCGCTTATTTTACGATACCATCAAAGGAGGCGATTACCGCGCACGCGAAGCCAATGTTTACCGTTTAGCCGAAATTTCCAACGATATCATTGATTTGTGCGTTGCTCAAGGAGTTCCTTTTGCCCGCGAATACGGAGGTTTGCTCGACAATCGTTCGTTTGGAGGTGCACAAGTATCGCGAACCTTTTATGCACGTGGTCAAACAGGGCAACAATTGCTGGTTGGTGCGTATTCGGCATTGAGCCGCGCCATTCATAAAGGTCAGGTAAAAATGTACACCCGTCGCGAAATGCTCGATTTAATTGTGATTGACGGTCGCGCTCGGGGAATTATTGTAAGAAATCTGGTTACGGGAAAAATAGAACGTTACGCTGCACATGCCGTAGTTATAGCAACCGGCGGATACGGAAATACCTATTTCCTTTCTACAAACGCCATGAGTTCCAACGGATCGGCAGCGTGGCAATGTTATAAAAAAGGAGCATATTTTGCCAATCCGTGTATGACTCAAATTCATCCGACATGTATTCCCGTTCAAGGTGAATTTCAATCGAAACTCACCCTTATGTCGGAATCGCTCCGAAATGATGGACGCATCTGGGTGCCAAAGAAAAAAGAAGATGCCGAAGCTATCCGCGCAGGTAAACTCAAACCGACCGACATTAAAGAAGAAGACCGCGATTACTATTTAGAGCGTCGTTATCCGGCTTACGGTAATCTTGTACCTCGCGATGTTGCATCGCGTGCAGCCAAAGAGCGCTGCGATGCCGGTTATGGCGTTGGGCCCACGGGATACGCTGTTTATCTGGATTTTTCGGACGCCATTAAACGCTTGGGGAGAAGCGTTATTGAGGAAAAATACGGCAATCTTTTTCAGATGTACAAAAAAATCATGAATGAAGACCCGTACGAAACCCCGATGATGATTTATCCGGCTATTCATTATACGATGGGAGGAATTTGGGTTGATTATGAGCTCATGACTTCCATTCCGGGTCTTTTTGCTATCGGAGAAGCCAATTTTTCCGATCATGGAGCAAACCGTTTAGGAGCTTCTGCACTGATGCAAGGATTGGCAGACGGATATTTTATTCTTCCCTACACTATGCAAAATTACCTTGCCGATCAGATTCAGGTACCGCGATTCGATACCGATCGCCCGGAATTCGATGAAGCAGAAAAAGGTATTGAGGAACGTATTTCAAAACTTATGCACATTAATGGCAAACATTCGGTTGACTATTTCCATAAAAAATTAGGTCACATCATGTGGGAATACGTGGGCATGTCGCGCAGCGCAGAAGGATTGAAATTTGCACTGAAAGAAATTAAAGCATTGAAAAAAGAATTTTGGACGGATGTTCGCATTCCGGGAACAGAAGAAACCGTGAATCCCGAACTTGAAAAAGCCCTTCGACTTGCCGACTTCTTTGAGATAGGAGAGCTGATAGCGCTTGACGCTCTTCATCGTGAAGAATCGTGTGGCGGCCATTTCCGTACAGAATATCAGACGTCCGACGGCGAAGCGCTTCGCAACGACGAAGAATTCTCCTTCGTTTCATGTTGGGAATATCAGGGCGAAGACAAAGAGCCTATTCTGCACAAAGAACCTCTAAATTATCAATTCGTGGTTCCTCAACAACGTAACTATAAGTCATAACACAAAAACGATTGCTCTATGGATAAAAATATAAATATCAAACTGAGAATTTGGCGTCAGAAAGGACCGAAAGAGAAAGGTGCTTTTGAGACCTATGAATTGAACAATGTGTATCAAGGAAGCTCGTTCCTGGAAATGCTCGATATGCTGAACGACAAACTCATCGGCGAAGGCAAAGAGCCGATTGCTTACGATCACGATTGCCGGGAAGGAATTT